>CAYFQZ010000390.1:0-1831 GCA_964345305.1 uncultured Ignavibacteria bacterium
CACCGTCACTCCACTGACCCTCGACGTAATCCCAAACGTATAACTCGATCTGAGTACAGTCATCGGCATAACCTTCCCAGAGAATCTCAATGTCGTCAATCTCTGCAGGGTCTTCAAGGATTGTGACCTCGAAGATGTGGGTTGATTCATAGGTGGATGAAGGGGTTGGCGAGATGTAGCGGTTGGGATCGGAGTCGCCGCCGGTGGCGTCAGAATAAGCGATCCGGGTATACTCGCTGGCACTGATCTCTGAGGAAACTGGAGTTCGGTTGCCGTCAACAGTGGACCAGGTGCTGGTCTGATAGCCGAACCCGAACTTGTCCACACTTGCGCCGGTGCTGAAGTCGTAGACGGTCTGCACCCCCGGGGTAATCTCAAAGAAGTCGGCGCTGACCGCCTCGCCCTGGTCTGAATCTGCTGAGGTTGCGACCACCTTGATTTTGGCTTTTTCCGTCACTGCGTAGGGAACCGTCCATTCGTACGATCCGGTATTGGTTGTTGTGCCGATAAATTCATAAGTATCGCCGCTATCGACAGAACAGTACAGGTCTATCTGGGGGATTGAATCGTTATCGGTATCCGTAGCCACCCACAAGATCGTCTGCGTCGTTCCGCCCATCAGAAGCTCGCCACCGTCCGGCCAGACAACGTGAACCGCAGGTTCTGCTTCCGTGTAGCGCGGTACCTGCATGACGATGCAGTGAATGGCACCTGCTGCCCAAATGATGGGATAGGAGTCGATTTGCACGATGTCCACCTCCGGCCCGGCTGCCGCCCGAAACGCAGCCAGCGCTTCAGCATCCTCGTCGGCATAGTCCGGGAACGTCTCGCCAAAGGTGGAGATGAAGATGCGGTCGTTAACCCGAAAGGCATTGGTGTAAGTCCAGTGAGTCATATAGCCATTGTCGGGATGGGCAGCATTCCATGCCGGCGTCCGATACACCTCAAAACCCAGAGCTTGCATGTAGGGGACCGCATTTTCAGTGATCTGGATCGCGCTGGAATTTGAACCTTCCTTGAACTCGGAGATGATCACCGTATTTGAGTCGACCAGATACATCCACATGTCGATGTGACCTGTACCGTCCACACTGAACGGCAACTGGGGCATGACGTGCAGAGTGTCTATTCCCTGGTAAGTTTGATACAGCTCAGCGATGAGGACGGAGTCGAATCCTTCGGAGGCGGGGTTGTCCAAGTTGATCAATGAGGACACAAATCCACTATGATGGGGACCAGGCAGGAAGTTACCACCGGAGTAATAAAGGCCCATGTCGTAGGTGGGCATAATGAGGTGGTCATCTCCCAGAAGCGTGGGAATGAAGTTGTCCAGCGATCGTGAAGGATAGTAGTGACTATCCACGATCACAAGCGCGCCGTTCTGCCAGGCAAAGTGTGGGCCGTAATCTCTGATCCAGACCGAATTGCCCGGCTCGATAAAGAACTGCACCTTGCTCATGTCCGCACCCCCAGCAGTGAAAGCGCTTATGGCGGAGTTCATTTGGTAAGTGCTGGTTACCACCACATAGGCGATCTCGCCATGTTCAGGATCCGCTGTAAGAGCTACCACCAGGTCCCGGACTACGGATGTCCAGTGACCCGACTGGTACCAAAAGAGCACGCCTCGAACTGGCTGATATTCAGGCGGTGCCTCCATTAGACCGGCTGTCGGCGCATCTTTCGGTCGTGGAGCGCTTATGGGATAAGGATACAAAGATTGTTCCGGATTGTAGGGTGTACCGCCCTCTCGCCATCGGGGTAGAGGGGGCGATGATATGTCACCCACCTCTTCTTGACTGTTTCCCACCTTCTCCTCCTCACTTGCGCTTGC
>CAYFQZ010000391.1:0-4681 GCA_964345305.1 uncultured Ignavibacteria bacterium
ATAACGCGCGTGCTCACCTTTGGCAAGGGTCTTCGTGCGCAAAATGCCCCGCCGCGGCGCGGTCGAGACCGCTGCCTTTTTGCAGGCCTGCCGTAGACCTCGTTCTCCTGCGGATCGGAAGTCGTTCAATTCGTTGAGGAAGTGTCAGATATCGCTCATGGGGTGAAGCCGTTGCGCTACCATCAAAAAGAGCCAGCGCTTGGCTTAAGCCTAGCGCTGGCTCAACAAATTCACTCTGTGGCTGGCTATTCTACTTTGCCTGCTCTGTTCCTCTACTCCTCAAGCATTTCGACGTTGGCCCTGGGAATTATGGCCTTGGTGCCATCGTGGAATTCCACCTCCAGCACCCTGGCCTTGGACTCGGATTCCAACTTCTGCAGCTCCGGGGGAAGCCCGCTCACCTTACCCAGTCTGCCGAAATAGGGCTGACGAATCACGCGAACGGGATAGCCCTGAGTTAGCCCGATCGTCTCCGCAGCCATTACTTTCTCCTTCAGGTGCACGTCTCCTGCAGAGGGAATCACCACCTCCGGGCGAATCACTCCTGCCCGAATCTGCGTGGCGCCGTTGATGCAAGCCATCTGTCCCTCTTTTGATTTAAGAAGCGAGAAGGTCTTCTCCGCCATGTTTATCTGACCGAATCCCTCGGTAACCACCAGGGTGATTCCCAGCTCCTCCGACCCGGTAATGGCCACTCCCAGATCGTAACCCAGGAAGTCTCTTAGGTCCTTGTCGTCGAATCCCCCCACCACGATTCCCTTGGCGCCCAACCGTATGGCTTTTTTCAGCGCATCGGCCGTGACCAAACTCCCGCCTACAATGACTTTTCCCTGGCAGTCCTTGTCAATTAGCTTGTCGCTCAACACCTCGGTATTGTCTTGGCCCACCACTTTTATTTCTCCGTGGGTCTCTCCCCCGATACCGAAGATTCCTTGAATAAAGGAACCCCAGGTGGACACCGCCACGCCCTCCTTCTCAAACACCTCCAACACTTCACCCTCCAGATAAGCTCTTACCTCTACCGGGATGGGATTTCCTCTGATCAGAACCTGGCCGGTGACGGAAGATACGCTTTCCACGGTTCCCTCTGTTTTGGTCTTGCATTCCGACGTGAACAGCCCGAAGAAACTTTTGCTTTTGGCGATAACCTCCCCGTTCTTCACCTTCTCCCCCGTCTTTTTCAGCATGTGATGCATTATGTCTTCCGGCGGAATGCCGAGGATGTTCGCCACGTTGATAGGCTCGACGTTTCCCGGCAGCAGCGTCCGAGCGACAACCGTATCCGGGTTCACCTTGTCCCCAACATTGGCAAGGACATCTCCCTTCAAGGGTAGTATTCTCTTCTTGGTCAGGAGGACTTTATCTGTAACCTTCAATCCCGGGGTATATGCGTGACCCATAGTCTAAACTCCCGAGTTACAATTTGCCCATTTAAGCTATCACCTTTTCCTCGGTGAGATACGATAGCTGGTCTTGTATCTGTTTCTCTGTAAACTTCGGTTTCAGCTTTTTCACTTTCTCCACGACAACGTTTCTTATCGCCTCCTGAGACTCGATGCTCTTATTATTCTGCCATACGAAGTGAATTGTGGAAGCAAGTTCGAGTTCGCTGGGGGTATAATTTCCAAACAACTTCAGAACTCTGTCTATTACCTTCTCATTTTCCTCAACAAACTTCTCAGCTTCTTGAAAATACTCTGCGGCAGCCCGGTGATTTACTTCAATGCTATAACCAGTCCCCGCTGGATCGGCGCCGATGTCAATCAAGCCATAGCCCTCCATCACTCGCAAATCCCAGTCTAAACTATCATCGTACGGCCCGAAGTGATAGAAATAGAATTCATATGGTAAGCGAACATGAAAGGCTTCTTTCAAGAAGTATACTATCTTCTGCGTCACTATCAATCCGTAGTATCTCTTCTCACCAAGCTTCTCTAGAAGATGCGCCAGGAAGCCGAACTTTATCTCCTGCTTCATTTGTTTCATGTCCTCACCCCTGGATTTTCTAAGGTTCCCATTTCAACTCATTCACTCTCTTCTTTATCTCTTCTAGATTTGCATCGTCCGGTGCGTAGACTCTATATTGGTTTACCTGGTCGAGCCGCTTGACCAGCTGCGATCTCTTGTCTATTTCCACCCACTTGTCACTGTCGCTGAGGGAATCCCTGTCTCTGATATAGAAAGGCTCTTTTTCAAACTTGTTGGGTGCGTCTTCAGCATTATCGATGCTTATCCCAGGGAACTCCTTCTTCAACTGCTCACACCTACTCCTAAAAGCCTTGATTTCTTTTTCTGTTGGATGGACTGTAGGGAGTTCTTTCACTTTCCGAGGATGTCTTCTGTTAAGAATCGCTCGAGCTAGTTCCTTGTTCTTGCCCTTTTCATAGATTTCTTCTCGGAGCCTTTGGAAAACAAAGTAGTCATCATATGCAAGGTAGTTTTCCACGTGCAAAGGAAACTTCCCCCCAGTGAGCATGGTCTCCATGAAGTCAGAAAGAAGGAGGTCGTAGGCTCTTCTGATCTCGTGAAAGTACACTTGCAGGAACATGTAATACCTCGCAAGAATCAAGGCCTCGGCTGCGTACAACCCGCCGATTTCGACTCCAAGAGCTGGACTTTCTTCCACACTATGGTACACGACCGTAAGCGTATTTATCAATCGATCTATATCAAACCGGCCATAATAGACACCAGCGTAATGGGAATCTCGCCACAGATAGTCCATTTTGTCGGCGTCCAAAGGACCGCTGATGATCTGCTGCAAAAACGGTTCTGGTTCCTTTCCGGTTAGGAAGTCAGCCAAATGTTCGGGGGTGATATCTATACCGTATTTCCCTGACAAACCGCGGATAATATCACGGATTTCAGAATCCTCACATATGATCTTGGCTGAATAGCTCTCATGATCCTCCCCATCTGGAAACAGTCCTTCGGCCGGGTGAGAGAATGGCCCGTGTCCGATATCGTGGAGCAGTGCAACCAACCGCAACAATATCCTCTTGCTATCCACATCCTCCCTCTTCCACTTGAGTAACTGATCGCCCCTTGCATCTTTCCGAGTACTTATGTCGAATACTCTCGTCGCCAACTCCATCACTCCAAGCGAGTGGGCAAATCTGTTGTGGTCTGCACCATGGTAAACCATACAGGTGAGACCCAGCTGCTTAATTCGTCTCAGTCTCTGAAATGCTTTCGTGTTAATTATGTCTCTTTCCGCATCATACACCCTTATGAATCCGTGGATTGGGTCCCTGAAAACGTGATCTTTTTCGAAATAGCTGCCCACGGTCTGGCTCAATTCAATATACTGCACATCTGTGCAGCTGTCAAGAAGAAAATCAAGAAAACGTCTTTCCGGTTTCTCCGCCCGCCATGCGTTCGCCTCGTTAACTCCAGAGCCGCGCGGGGCGGCCCCCTGCGTCTAAGCCTTCTCCAGCGCCTCCTCCGGATAGATGTCCAAAGCAGCCATCCATTCCTTCAGCTTCTTCACTCTGGTTTTGGCGTCGGCAGGCAGACTGAACGGTCTTCCCCGGCAATCGATGACGATGCCGGTTACTCCTCCGTGGATTTGGGTCTCCACCTTGTCACCGCGTCCTCCACCCACGTCAAAGCCACGGTGGGGTTCCAGCACCGCCTTACAGGTCAGGGGAACTCCATTCTCGTCCAACCCCAGAGGTATCCTTCTCATCTCACCATACTTGACCGAACCTTGCTCGGTCTTGCCGTCGGGCATAATGAATCTGAAGTTTAGAATCTCCCTTTCCTCCTTGGACTCTCCCAGCGGTGCTATGCAGGTGCCGAGATGGACCAGGCAATCCTTATCGAATACCTGGGTTGCGGCTGTGGCGTGAACCGTGGACAGCACGCCCAATTGGGGCATCATGAAGATCGAATCCACTGCCAGACGGGTAATTCCCTCGGGCAGGAAGCCGTCGATAAGCATGAGAGCTGCCTGTTGTCTCCTGGGAGCGTGAGAGAGCACCCCTCCCGATCCGACGAGCATGTTCAGGCTCATCATGTTAACCAGAGTCTGGCCTCCCAGCTCCTGGGTGAAGGCGTCTCCGATGGTTCTCTGCTGCTGGATACCTTTCAACTCAGTGGCAAAGGACTTGTGCTGGATGAAGGCCAGTCTGAGGGCCTCCTTAGCGATGGCCTGTTCAAAGATCAACTCCTCCATCATCTGGGGGATGGTGGTGGGGCGGATCATCTTGTTTTTTACCCTGTTTCTCAGGTCCCTCTCATCCATATCGAAAGGAACCCACCGCATCACGTTCTCCAGCCCGGCTTCGGCAAAGACGTTGGAGACCGAATAGCTCATGCCCAGATTTGCGCTGACTGTTCGATTGAAAACTCCCCTGAACACGGAGAAGATGTCGGTCGTGGCGCCGCCGATATCCACTCCCACCGCTTCAATCCCCTCCAGGTCGGCAATGGTCTTGATAATGCTTCCTACTGCTCCGGGGGTGGGCATGATGGGCGCATCGGTCCACGTCATCAGCTTCTTGTAGCCCGGTGCCTGAGCCATTACATGTTCCATGAAAAGATCATGGATTTTCTCGCGGGCTGGAAGGAGGTTCTCTCTTTCCAGGACGGGCCTGAGATTGTCTACGATATCTAGAGCCGCCTCACCTCCTAGAGTGTCCTGGATAGCGCCTCTGGCGTCCTTATTCCCCGCATATAT
>CAYFQZ010000392.1:0-1569 GCA_964345305.1 uncultured Ignavibacteria bacterium
CGTATCACTCCAATAGCCGCAGCCAGGTTCCCAGCAGGAAGTATATTCTGCCGATGAGAAGGGACATACGGGACATGACGGTGTAACCGAAGGAGGCACCGAAGGAGATCATCAAGAACCAGATGCCGATCGTGGCTCCGGTGCCTAACGCTCCCTTATGCTCCTCGGAGAAGACGAAGTAGATCAGCCCCGTTATCACACCTACCGTCAGGAGAATGTTATTTAGCGAGGTAAGCCAGTGATCCGTCCACAGAGGCAGTAAGTTTGCGTGAATCTGCAGGATCAGATCCCCTGAGCCATAGCCCACAATGGTGATTCCGGCGTAGATCCCGATGATCAACGCCATAGGCCAGCGGGAGAGCCAACTGAACCTCTTGGTGAAGCGACTGAAAAGCAAAATCCCGAAAGCGAAGGGAACGACAAGAAGCAGCCTTCCCTCTTGGGTGAGCGGTTCCCATAGGTTGGGTTTGAAAACGTTGTGGTATTCCAGGGTTGCCCAGTATCCGGCGGAGATGCCCACGAACAGGTGCTCGGCCAGCTTGTAGAACGGATTGTCCTTATATAGGAAGGAGAAGATGCAAAGCGTCAGAAAAGCACCGAACCAGATTCCGATTGTCTCCGACAAGGGCATTAGTTTTCTCTCCTCATCCTGCCTCTCGTACGAATCTGCTAACGTGACACAGTAAGCTTCTTTTTCTTTCCCTTGACTGCAAAATAGGCGATGTTGCCGATCAGGATAAACGCAAAGACCACGATATGCGACACCGACTGGGCATCCATCCCTCTCTGCGCGGTCCCGGGTCTGTCCACCAACTTCTCGTACTCCGCTGCTCCCTTCATCCCTCCCAAAAGTCCCACCAACTGACCTGACTGGACATAGGGATAGAACTCCGGAGCACTTACCGCGGTGCATCCGGAGCCCAGCTTCACGTGGTATCTGGACTGCACCTGAAGCACCCATTCTTTTGTTCCCGGCAGGCCCCCGGAGATGTTCATTAACAGGGCCACGTCGTCGAAATTGGTTACCCCCTGCATCAGGGGAATCTCCTCCAGCTTGGTGCCCTGAGCATCTGTCGGAAAGGTTTTGGGTATGCTGGTTCCCATGGAGACCATCACCACCTCACGCCCCTCCTTAAACCCCAGATTAACCCAATCCTCGCCTTGTCTCTTGTCTGGGAATTCTTCCAGAACTTCATTCATGGCCCGCTCCGCCAGGAGCGTGCCGGTGGCCCAAAGCTGCATGACGATGATCTTGTGACCCCGAGAGAAAAGATGATGAAAGACCGCCACGTTCATGGGAAACAGCTCCGGCATTGAGCCCGGGTCATAGTCACAGGAGACCAGCACCTTGGAGCCGGGAGGAAGTCCCTCGATGGCACTGTAGAAACCCTCCACCGGTGCAGTCACGGAGAAATCTGTATAGACCGGAAATAGCAGAGGAATGGCTATGGACAGGCCAATGAAGATGAATATGATTCTTCTGTCCAGGCTCTCCAGTCTTTCAAGTATTTTTCTCACCTCTGCACCTGTCTCCTATTCTCCTCCGAGATACGTCCGCTCAAGCCCGGT
>CAYFQZ010000393.1:0-3757 GCA_964345305.1 uncultured Ignavibacteria bacterium
CTGCAGTCGCTAAGTCCAGGTCCCCATCGCCATCCAGATCAACAGAAAAGACCGAGACAGGACCGGTACCCACCGGATAGACCGATTGGGCAGCAAAGGTGCCATCCCCGTTGTTCAACAGAACCGAGATGTTGTTGGAATAGTAATTTGCAGCCGCCAGGTCCAGGTCGCCATCCCCATCCAGATCAGCAGAAAAGACTGACTGAGGGCCGTCACCCACCGGATAGACTGAATGGGGGGCAAAGGTGCCTGAACCATCATAGACTACTGACGTGAAAGACCACACATAAGCGCTGTCAAGAGAAACACCGCTAGATGATTCTATCCCAGTTGTCAGCGCCACCGTAACCACTTCTCCTTCCTCAAAGTCCTCTGATGGGTCAAAGGTGGCAGTCTTGGTCGGACCGTCGCAGGTAATCGTGCCCGAATGCAGCCCGGTCGATCTGGCATTCACCACGAAGGTGGAGTCATTTATCGTGGTCTCGTCCATGTCCACATCGAAGGTCACCGATATGTTCGTGGAGACGGGCACGTTCAGCTCGTTTTGCGCCGGTGAGGTGGTGACAACGTGGGGAGCCTGGGCAAATACCGGCGGAACCCAGAAAAGCATCAACAAAAGCATTAAGGCTTTTTTGTGCATTTCGCACCTCGGGAAGAAAGGTTAGCAGTACGGTACCGGGACAGATACCAGGCTTGAGACACAACACATAGAATTCTTCACCTATGAGCCAAAGCCTCGAGTGCGCATGAGGCTGCTTGAATAGCCGCAGCAAGTGCACTCAGACTTGTCTGTTCCGATCAGGATTTGTATTATAATAACCTCGCTTACCCCGATGTCAAGGAAAATCGTCCCTCAGAGGGCCCGTCTGTAGAGGATACACAAAGGCCGAACCTCCTAATGCAGAGATTCGGCCAGGTCTTGGACAGGTGAATGCAGTACTTTATGGACACCCAGGCGGCGGGCCATTTTTGAAAAGATAATTCAGCAGATAGATAGCGTCTCCGATTTCAACCAGTCCATCGCAATTGGCGTCTCCTGCTTCCAGAGGATCAGGCGCAGCCTGGCCCTTGAAGAGATAATTCAACAAGTAGATGGCATCGGCAAGGTCTATCACCCCGTCCCCGTTGGCATCGCCGTAAGTAAACTCGGGATACTCTTCCAGCCTATAAGAGTAGCCGGCCCCCTGCCAGTTCTCGGGATAGTTGAAGAGGTGGGTGACCACCATGATCACCTTCTCATAACTCGAAAAATCCGGGACCAGAAGAGTCCCTGAAGCAGTACTACCCAGATCCATTTTCAGGTAGGTGTAGAGGCCGCCGTAATCCCGCAGGATCAGATCCACTCCGTAGACGTACAGTTCATATCCGGTGAAGGTCAGCTCATAGGTTCCGCTATCCGCCGAGGCGGGCTCAAAGAGGACATAGTTGGCCCCGTAGCTTTGGGGGCCGCCAAACATGATCGTCGTGGAGACGGGGTAAGAGGAATGCGTGCGCAGATAAACCACCGTGTCGGGAGGAAAAAAGGCACCCTCGCTGTAATGGTTGCCGTCGTCCCGGTAATTGGTGAACCAGTTCCAGACCGCGAACTCACGAAACTGATCATTCATGGTGGTACCGAATGTGCGAAGCACAGAATCAACTGCCGCGCAGGCATAAACCTCCATATATTTCAGCCACACGGAATGCAGCATATCTCTTCCGTAATTCTCCGAGAGATATTGATTCCAGATCCAGGACGCGTACATATGCCTGCCGCTTTCGTGATACAAAGATAATTCCGAGACCGGTAGATAGTCGTTCAGGTAGTAGTAGACGTCATTCAGCTCATCCCAGACCGACTCTTCAATCCAGTTAGAGGAGGCCTCCAGCAGCCAGGGGGTGTAATCTTCCTCGTAACCGATCTGCCCGATGAACACAAATTGACAGGCGTGAAAGAGCTCGTGAGCACAGGTGGCCTTGCAGAATGGCAGGGGATCGTCCGGGTAGCGCGGGATTCTCAAGTCGTTGCCTATGATTATCCAGGTGATGGCGGCCCAAGGTCGATCAGGATACTGAGTCGAAGGCCCTTCCGGCACCGTGTATCCCAGGGGCATGTCGATGTAAACGTCATACAAGGAATCGCCGCCTGCGGTCCCGTCGAATGGTGGGGCATAATAGCCCATGGAGTCGATCTCCACGTACCAGGAGCGCTCCATGTAATCTCCTACGCGATTGACATAGTCCGGGACGCCGTCGGCCGGATCGAAATCCACTCTGGGTTGGTAGACCGGATATTCGCCCCCGGTATCGTAGTGAATCACAAAGTTGGTGGTGCGATAGGTAAAGGGCTTTTCAGGACGCTCCAGCAGACGGTCTATCTCCTTTTGGGTTTCGGTTGAGAGAAGGTCCCAACTCTTCTTTATCTCAATAACCACGGGGGTTCCGCACCCCAGCTCTTCCTCCTTGACCACCTTGAACCTGTCAGGAAGCTCTGCTTTATTTCTCAAGGCTAAGGCAAGATACAGGCATTTCTCATCCAGGGTCAGTTTATTCTCTTGATACTCCAGCTCAATCAAATTGGCTGCTTCGAAGAGCGAATACCTTTCAGCAGCAGAAAGGGGGATGGCCGTAAGAACCATCGCCACAAGAAATAGCACGATAGCGGCTTTCATGTTAACCTCCTGTTCGGACGGTAAGCATGTTTTGGTCGATGGCCGTTTGTTTGCGGAACATCCTGATAAGGGATCAGGACAAAATTTACACAACCCCTATTCGGCCTACGTATTTGGTTGGGGTAAGGTTTCGAGAATCTTCGGCAATCACCCGCAGGGGGGCGGGGCGTCTTTGAAGAGATAGTTCAGCAGGTAGACCGCGTCGCCAAGGTCAACTATCTCGTCGCAATTGCAATCGCCAGTCCATAATGGATCAGGGGCTGGGTCGCCTTTGAAAAGATAATTGAGCACGTAAACCGCATCACCGAGGTCAATCAGCCCGTCACCGTTGGCGTCGCCGCACAGGGCAGGTGGTTTCTCTTGCGCGTAGCAAACAAGACTGTCGCCGACAGAGCCGTCAGTGCGCACCATCTCGAGCTTAAGCGAGTCAGGCCATGCGGTGAAATGAACGCAATGATGGGATTTCTCGGAATACTGTGTCCAGCTGCTCTCCGCGGGAGTATGAAGTGGTGCTCCACCTCCTGCCGTTATCAGATAGATGACTCCATTAATGGGCCCGTTTCTCTGATAGAAATGGCTGTGCCCGCTGAAAACCATGTCGACTCTGTATTCTTCAAGGAGCGGGCCGAGGGTGTTTCTCAAAGCCAGATTGCTGTTATGTCCTCCGGCACAGTACGGGTGTTGGTGCATGAAGACGAAGACAAAAGTCTTATCATAAGCGGCCCGAAGATCTCTGATGAGCCATTGGTATTGTGGACTCGAGGAGCCGTAAGGTATCTCAATATCCAAGCTGATGAAATGCGAATTCCCATAATCGAAGGAGTAATAGGATTCGGTGCTGTCTGGATTGTTGTGAGGGAGGTAGAAATAATCATAGTACAGAGGGCTTTCTTCCTCGTGGTTGCCTATGGCGGAGTAAAGCGGAATCCTCTGGGCGCAGGTAGCTAGGGAACATATGATTGCGAAATACGTTATCCAATCGCTCTCGCTGAAGCCATCATACACAAGATCGCCGGTATGGAGGCCAAAATGAGGATCCAGACTCACAATTGTGTTAACAACCGCTAGGTGGCTGTCTGGCTGAGTTCTGGTATCACCATGCACGA
>CAYFQZ010000394.1:0-9039 GCA_964345305.1 uncultured Ignavibacteria bacterium
GGCCTTAGGTCCTCCGGAAACTGCGCCGCCCAGCGCTGGAAGTGCTCAAGAGCCAACTGGCGACCGCGGTATGGAACGAGCGGAAGCAAGGAACGAACGTCCTCCGCAATGGCCTGTTGGAAGACTCCAGCCGTAATCGCCGCGATGTCACCTGCGAGGTACTTAGCTGTCTCTACCCAACGCCTAAGCGCATTCAGAGCAACTTGGCACCCAGCGATATGCCCAAGGACGTCGCCAAAAGCTAGCTGAACCTCTTGACCACGCTCCAAATCATGAAGCATGCTGCGGCATATCGTCGAGAGATCCGCCTCCGAAGAAGGTGGTTCTACCCTCAGCCAATGGGAAAAACCAGTAAGGAGCCAATGGTTCGCCGCAACAGTGGCTTCAACAAAAGGGTATCTCAGCGATCCAACGATCAATACGTCATCGGCCAATCTCCACTTGTGACCACACGCGTCAACGTACGTCCGCGTTGTGACAAGTCGATGAATGCAGTGCATCATCTGCTCGTGGATCGCATCGAGCCCAGACAGGTACAGCAAGAGCGGACCAGATCTTCCACATTCGCCTGGAGGACCTTCGCCAGAGACCGCAGCCATTGCTTCTTCTGGGGTGCCAAAAAGGCGCGCATGCAGCGCTTGGGTGACGTCGTTCATCGGTACCTCGAGGAACCCAATATCCAAACGTTGCGCTGCCGCGCGCGCGATTGTTCTCTTACCAGAACCAGGCGGACCTACCGAAACTACGCTCCGCCACTCCCCTCTAATCATCAAGAGCTCCAGGAGCTTCTCAACCATCAATTTCTGTGACGCAGCCAGTTCGTGCACCATCTCCGCTTTTCTTGCAGAATTAGATGAAGGGGGGGTGGAAGGCAACGGGCCTACAATCCCTCAAACCGCGGAGGAACAGCAAGTGGTCCGTTGCGCTCAAATCTCACGACGCAGGACTCCACATGATGCAATTCGGGAGGTGGTTCGAAGTGCCTGGGGCGGAGAGGTATGGTCTGGTGGAAGTCGGTGACCTCACCATAAGCACGCCACTCTGTGATCAACTTTGTGACACGGATCGCCGTGAGTCGCGGTTGCTCCGGGTTGGAGGGATCACGCCAAACATCCCTGACGTGGAGAACCGCCTCCCCCGTCTGGCGTATTCTTTCGCGCAATTTCCTGAATCGCTCTTGCCCCTCTGCATAACGATTCGTCTGGTAACAGAGCACAGCTGTGCGGAACTGATCTATCGGCCGGAATTCATAATCGGGATCGCTCTCCAGTCTCACGTACAGCCCGAGTTGCTTCTCGAAGCTGTATTTCTCCGTAGCGTGCCTTCGCATTAGGGACAGCACGAACAAGAGACTTCTCCACCTCAACTGGACGCCCCGTTGCTCGGCCTGATCCATTATTTGAAGAGCTTGGGGAACACCTTTATCATCACCCAAGTCGCGCAAAGTCATTTTCGCCTCACAGTAGAACCCGATCTCAGGCCGCTCTCCCGTTTGTAGGCTGGTCACATACTTTCGCGCAAGATCGCTACCGAGCCAAGCCATAGCCTGGCTGCGATGCTGCTCCAAGTCATAATCCCAACTTGGATCAGGACCTGGAAACACCTGTATCGCCTCTTCCGCTTGGTCAAGTAGGCCCAAAGCCTGAACAACATCTTCCGTCTCCTTCAGAGTGACCGAGCTCACCTCCGCTCCCCCAGTACGTGCACGTCCCAGTAGGCGTCTTGCGAAGGCCAGAAGGGCTTCAATATTCATACCACCAGAAAGCCTGATTGACTCCCTGAACGACTGACTGGCGTTCTCCCAGGCCGCGTCGATTTTGTCCGGGGCCTCATTCAATAACTCCAGCAAACTCGCATAGCGGAAGTATGCCGTTCCGAGTGTATTGTATAGGTGGCTCGGATGTTCGTCCCGAGCAGGCCGCCTCGCGATCGTGGTGGCTTTGCGCAATTTGTCTATCGCAGCTTCGACACGGACACACCGTTCACTATCCGACAGACTAGGGCTGTTCACCCGATCGGCTGACAAATACAGGCAGCGTGCCCAGTGGTGGAGTATTGTCTTGCTTTGATCGCGAACGGCTGGCGGGAGATTGTCGAACGCCTCCAAGCGCCAATTCCAATCAACTTCGTGTCTCTCTTCATATCCGGGAACCCAGATTGTGGAGGCAAGTGTTTCGACAAGCCACTGATCTGCAGGATGCCCAGGAGATAGGTTGGCGAGCATGTCTGCAATTGCCCGCGTCTTATCTGCCATTGTGCGAATTCCGCGGCGCCTGACAAACTCTTCCGCTAGGACAGGGTGACCAAATCGCAAGACTTGATCCTGAAGATCCGGCGAGATTCCGACCCATTCGATGACATCGCGTAATTCTTGAAGGCTTTTAAGCATATCAGAACCGAAAGTCCCGCCGGTTACTGGCCTAAAGACGGTAGTAAACGGACTCACGAGGCGCATAGAAGAAAGAACCGCTACGTAATTCAAAACGCGCATCATTCGCTTGTCGGTCACGTTCGTGAAGCGTCTCTCAATCCATTGACCCAAGGCATCCTGAGCCTGGTCCCGGTGCGAAAAATCCATGCCTTCTGTAAGAAAGAAACGGATAGCCACCCAAAAGAGTGAAGTGGCACGACCATCACCAGAAGGCGACTGCCATTTCATGGCTGCTTCGTAAGAGCGCCAATCCTCCAAGGACTTCGTATCAATTGGTAAGCTGTAAGCCACAATGGCGTTGTTGAAAGTGGTGGCGCATGCAGAGACTTCCGTCGCTGAGGCTCTCGCAAGTAGTGGTGTCAGTCGGGCCGAGCTGCGCCGCCGGATTTCGGCAGTTTGTTCTCCCTCAAACGGGATCGCCTTCAGCACTAGCGCTCGTCGTCCAATTACAGCTAGGTTCTGGGAAACCTGCTTCGCGTGAGGAATTGAGGCATGCTCCACGTCAAGCACGACCAGCATAGGGGGGAGGCTGCCCAGCCTTTGACTGAGTGCTGCCTCGGCGAGTGCCGTCGTGAATGCCATCAAATCCTCAAGGTTCAAGTCCGCTTGGTCGGGCCTCAGAATGAGAACTGGATAGCCGGCCTTGGCGGTTTCAAACGCGCATGTGCGCAGCAGCGTTGTAGTTCCGGCTCCGCCTTCCGCTGGGACTTCCAGTACAAATGTCCTGTGGGCGTCGTCATCTTGTGCGAGCAGATGTAGGATATTACCGATTTCTTTGGATAACGTTCTGTTCTCGCTCGTCCGGTATTCCCTGGCGGCTGGAAGGCCGATTGCGTAAGAATTCCAATTGTCGAGCTTGCCTCCAAGGAAGTCCATTAAGTCAGAAATCCTGAGGGTCTCCGGGACGAGCAGATCTTGTTCTGTTAGGACATAGAATCTACGGAGGACTCTTTCGATATCACGAGCACGTAGTTCTAGAGATCGGTCTGCCACTCGAAGACGCCACCGCGGTAGGTCTGTGGAACTCGGAGCGCCGGCTTCCGAGAGCCTGGACAGCAGCGATTCTGTGGAGCCAGAGAATACAGAGAAGCTGATCCCTGGATTAGTCGGCGGATGCGGCGGCTCGGTATCGATTGGCCATTGTACAAGTACTTGCAGGTCGATAATTGGATTGTCCTCAAGAACCTCGTAGAGAAGCTCAAGATCAGCTTGTGTTTCTGCACCAATGACAATCAACACCCGCCCTTGGTATGCAGTGAGTCTCGTTGCGAAATCCCACGAGATCCGGCTCCGCGCACGAGCCCGATGGTGGTCATATCTGTTGCCAAGCGGAGCGTCGTGATCAAGAACGCCAGGCAGGACACAAATCGGCAAGAACTCCCGCGATGTAACCTCGGCGCGGACATCATCTGCGCTCGCCAGCACAACGATAGGCCTCTCATTGCTTTTTGTTGCGCCATTGGCTACACATCGCACAGCAGCAAGGATGGGACTGGCGGCTCCTTCTAACCACATTCCCTCCCAGAAGAAACTGGCCAGTTGCATATCGACAGCATCAGGATCACTGCGGTACCTGAGTGCTGCCTCAGTGTCCGGAACGCGATAGTCGTGAGGCTCCTCGGTCGGAAGCAGGTCGTAACGCTGGCAAACCCAAAGAAGAGCACGCCTACTGCGGAGTAACTCAACCACCCGATCAGAAATGCCGTGATCCATTTGCGCTTTCACCTCACTCTCGCTGTGGCTTGGTCTTTCCCATAGTTAGCAGCTCCCATGATTATAGGGCTGGTCTAGACGGATCGTAGCGCTTGAAACCCCGGATCATTATATCCCATAGTAGGCCCAAGGGAAAGCGAGATCCCCTGAATCAGTTGGAAATGGTGTGGCGAGCTATAACAGGCGTACATCTAACGTGTGCGCACTAATAGGATTTCTCTTGTTGCGCTTAACGAAGGGGCCTCATAGTCATCTTGTTTGCATTGAATCGGTTGCAACGCGTTAATTTGACAGTAGATGAAGCTGACTCCCCAGGAGTGATGCCTCTTACTAAGCACTCTCGGTTTTGGAGATTCTGTCGTTGGCTTCGGAAAAACCTGCTAAGTACAAGAATAGCAATGCGAGCGGAGCATTCAGAAGCCTTAAGATGTGAAAATATGAACGTAACAGACAATTAGAGGAAGAGTTGTCTCAGTTTTATTTTGTCATTCTTCAGTTCGTCCGGCGTTCCCTTGAAAGCCACTTTGCCAAGCTTTATCGAATAGACCCTATTGCAGATATCGAGAACTTCATGAACCTTTTGTTCCACGACCACGATGCTCACGCTGGTTTCACGATTCACCTCGGCGATCTTCCCGAATACAGCCTTGACAAGATTTGGCGATAAGCCGAGTGAGGGCTCGTCAAGCATGAGAAGCTTCGGCTTGGGAATGAGTGCACGGGCTACGGCCAGCATCTGTTGCTCACCCCCCGACAGGCGGCCCGCATCCTGCCGAATACGTTCCTTGAGTATCGGGAAGAACTCCAAGACCTCTGCGATACGCGCTTTTGCATTCTTCCGAGGAAGTTGAAAGCCTCCGACTTCGAGATTTTCCATAACCGTCAGATGGTGAAACACTCGACTGCCCTGGGGGGCAAATGTGATTCCGCGCGATACGTTCTTTGCTGGTGTCGCACCACCCGTCGGTATACTATTGAAGCGTATCTCCCCATCCCATGTCGGGATCAGGCCACATACTGCCTTCAACACGGTGGATTTGCCGGCGCCATTGGGACCGATCAGTGCGACAATCTCCCCTTTACGAACCTCCATGGACAGACCGAACAATACCTGCTTTTTACCGTACCCTGTTTCCAGTTCCTTGATCTCGAGCATTCCGATCCTCAGTCTATGTACGCCTCGATGACCCTAGGGTCGTTCCTGACTTCCTCTGGAGTACCTTCGCTAACCTTTACTCCCGCATCAAGAAAAACGACCTTGTCGCAAATCTGCATAACAGCATCGATATTATGCTCAATTAAGATCGCTGATCTGCCCTTCGCCTGCAAACTGCGGACGATTCCTAAGATTTTCTCGATCATCTCCGGCGCTATTCCGGCCACGGGTTCATCGAGAAGTAGGACTTCTGAATTCGCCGCCAGGCAGCAGACAAGGTTCAGGAGTTTCTGCTGCCCATACGACAGTTCCTCTGCTGGCTCGGCCGCCTTGTGGGCCAAGCCCGTTTCTTTAAGAAAAACTAAGGCCTCCTTCCGATTGGTGGCTTCTCGAATCCGGCCCTTGCGTCCGTTGAAGAATACGTTCCAAAGCTTTTCACCGGGTTGGTCTTGGAAAGAGAGTAGGACATTATCAAGCACACTAATCTGGCGGATGAGGCGGAGATTCTGGAATGTCCGGCTGATCCCGAGATTAGCAATCCGATGAGGCGGTGCCCCTGTGATGTCGTTTCCCTTGAATTTAATCCGACCGCCGTCGGGCGGAATGAAACCGCTAACAACATTGAAGAAAGTGGTCTTCCCGGCCCCATTGGGACCGATAAGGCCCAGCATCTCACCACGCCGCAGGTGGCAAGAGAAGTCAGTGAGTGCTTTGACGCCGTCGAAGTTCTTTTGAAGCCCTTGGACCTCCAATAACTTATCAGTCATTCCCGGGCCTCCACGCGGTGGAAGGCGTATTCACCCAGGATTCCCTGCGGCCGCCACATCATGAAAGCGACCAGCAAGCCACCATAAAGAATCTGCCGGATGTTCGCAGCCACCGAACTCGGTAAGCCAAGAAACCGTAGCAGTTCTGGGAGAATAACCAGAACTACTGCCCCCACGACAGGACCCCATAAGCTTCCCGCGCCGCCGATGATCACGATGGAAATAATGAGAATTGATTCCATCACCGTGAAGCTGGTGGGATCGATGAAACTGATATAGTAGGCGTACATTGCCCCAGCCGAGGCAGCCATTCCAGCACCTATGACGAACACGAGAATTTTGTAAGCAGCGATGTTCTTGCCCGCAGCTTGCGTAAACACTTCGTCTTCACGAATCGCTCTTAACACGCGTCCGAAGGGTGACAGCACAACACGGCGAATCACTAGCAAGGTCACCGCACAAAAGAAACCGACCAGCAGCAGGAAACCGATGTTTGATGAGATCTTCAAACCGAACAGTGTCGGCTGTGGAATACCTGGCAATCCCATAGGGCCTCCGGTGAAAGAAATCCAGTTATTCAGAATACTGAACGTAATGACCTGGAAGGCGAAGGTTGCAATTATAAAGTAGTCGTCACGGATGCGCAGGGAAGGAATTCCTACCAATGCCCCGAGTAAGCCGCTCAGGATAACTGCGCATATGACATTGATCAGGAAAGGACTGTGCAGGTTAAAGGCCATGAGCGCGGCAACGTACGCTCCGACGCCGTAGAATGCTGCGTGCGCGATGGAGAGCAGGCCGGTGTATCCCGCAATCAAATTCAGAGATACCGACAGAATGACATAGATGCCTATCAGTATCAGTATGTGCAGCAGGTAATCCATCGTCCTCCGTGCTCACGCTGTCGATTTCCTGGCTTTTTTCCCCATGAAACCTTCCGGTCTAAAAAGCAAGAAAGCCAAGAGGATGACAAACGCGAGGGAATCCTGCCACTGAGAACTAATCTTCCAAACGCAGAGATGCTGTGCCATGCCAAGAAGCAGAGCTCCAAGAGCAACACCTGGTATGCTTCCTATTCCACCGATGATGACTGCCACTACTCCCATCATGAGCGCATTCATTCCCATAGTTGGCGTCATGTCGACATCAAGAGCAACGAGTATGCCGGCAATCGCGGCTAAGGCAGAACCGATTGCAAAACTCCAAAGGATCACTCGGTCGCTATCAATGCCGCACACCTTTGCAAGCTCCAGGTTATTGGACACTGCTCGCATGGCCCTACCCATCTTTGTGACTCTTAGAACGGCTATTACTGTAACAAGGAGGACAAGGCTAGTGACGACAATGCATATTTGAATTGCGGTAATTCTCGCGCCCCAAAACGCAATGCCTTCATCGACTACTCCCGACCGTATCGTTTTGATGTCATCTCCAAAAAAAACGGAGATCAGATTCTGGAGAACAATATAAATGCCTAGCGAAGAGAGAAGAAGTACTAGCGGCGAGTTTCCCTTTCGCCTGAGGGGTGCAAAGACAATAATGTCTAGGGAGCAACCAATTAGCGTCGCAGCTGTGACGGCAATTGGAATCGAAGCTAGAAGTGGTAGCCCAAGCCAGTTTATGATAAGGAACGAAAAGTAAGCTCCCAAAATGAAAATGGCACCGTGAGCAAAATGAAAGAACTTTGTAACATTATAGACTAACGCGAATCCTATTGCCATAAGTGCAAAGGCTGACCCCGCAACTATTCCATTTACCGTCAGCTGCCACAACATACGATTGCCTTGGGTAATGTCTCTTCATAGGATACTTGAAGGAAGACCTGCATTCCATCTGCAGCATCTGATGGATCTGAAAGCGCGCTGTCGCTTTTCCGCAATTCATAGGAGTGATGCGCAATATCCTTGTCCGCCGTTTCTTGAGCTTCCTTCTTGAAGTTGATTATCAGTTGTCCCATGACCTTATCCTTCACTACGCCCCGTCCTCAAAAGATGAGATCCACTTTGCCACAGCGCAGATGTGGGCCTTTAGTGATCTGAATTGCCCCGGGAGCGTGTTTATAGTGTCGATAGCTAGTTCGCAGTATTGCTTCGTCTTTGAGATACAATAATCAATGGATCCGCTTCCCTTTATCAAGCCAAGTGCCTCATTAACGTCCATATCAGAAGGGGTTAATCGTAGTAGACTTACAAGCTTCTGCTTTTTACTTCCTTTCAATATCCGCAACGCATGGATCAACGGAAGGCGCATTTTGCGTTGCCGGACATCTCCACCGACGGGTTTTCCCGTGCACTCCGAGTCGCCCACTACGTCTATCACATCGTCGCGAATCTGATACCCCATTCCCAAGGATAGTCCCGATGTTTCAAGTATTTTGATTATCTCTGGGCTAGCACCCCAAAGTATCGAGCCAGCAACTAGTGGCGCTTGAATAAAGCATGCTGTGGTCTTTGTAATCATGTCATAGTATTGGTGTTCAGATGCTGAAATATCACCCTCAAGGCTCAGATCAGAATACTGTCCGATGTAAATGTCCGCATGGACTCTCGAGAAGAGTTTATATACAGCATCGTTGTTTTTCAATTTCTGGCTTTTCATAAGTCCCTCACCAATCAAATGAAATCCCAACGAAGACATGATAATGCCGATAGAAAGACCTGCTTTCGCTCCGTGTGCTGCAAGAAGCGAGGGCCTGTTGTTTCGAAGATAGCTCTCGTCGAGAACATCGTCTATGACGAGAGTGGAGAGTTGAATCAATTCCACTCCTGCTGCAAGAGCGACGATATCATCAACAGTTATATTCCCTTCTTGGCAGGAAATGCGAAGAAGAAATGGGTGGATCCGAAGCCCGATATCGTCTAAGCTCATTTCACACGCCCTTTGTAATGCCTCCTGCCCCTGGAAAACAGAAGAACAGTATTCTCGGAGAAACCGTTCAACGATCAGACCAGTTTCTCGGGCAGTTTCGAGGG
>CAYFQZ010000395.1:0-1658 GCA_964345305.1 uncultured Ignavibacteria bacterium
CACTGTGACTATTATCTGCTGGCTCACGGTAGCTTACGGCGCGATATCGGTGAGCTCGTCGAGTTGAATCGCAAGCGAGTTGAGGAAACCCTGGCTTTTATCGTAGATTACCTCTCCCGACAGCCGGCCGAAGCCAGCGATGTCATGGTCGCCGTCTGCGAGCACTTTGGCCTCCAATTGCAGAAGGTCCAGGGGTTCTTCCTTCTCCACCCCACTATCTATTCGCACCTGAGCCACCTGCACAACCGAGGTGAGATCGCGTTCAAAATTGAGGGTAATCGCTTGCTGTGGTATATCTGAGGTGAACTTTAACCAGGGGATGTGGCAGAGCATCGCCACAAAAGCGTGCCTCCTGCTTCTCATCGAGAAGTAGGAAGCTCTTAACACCTCTGCTTAGAGGAAGACTTGCTGCCGTTGGGCTTGCTATGGGCCACTATCGGCAAATTGCTACACCTCCCCTGCGCTGGTCGTGGGTCTATCGCCGACTGAATCGGTCTACAATCTCGTGCCCTCCTACGTGCTTGAGGATGTAGACATTCCCTTCCTGTTGAAAGATGCACCGAATGTCACCCATTCAGCCACTCCAGGGCCTTATCAATCTCTGCTGCCTCGACCTCAATGTACCGTCCAGCTTGCACATCCTCGTCGGATTTTTGCAAACGTTCCTGGACCTCCTGGCTATAGAAATAGGCGTGCCGTTCGAGAAATTCCATAATCTCCTGATATTTCTCGTAACTGATCAACACCTCACGCTTGATACCCTGGCTATCATAGACCACTTTGACGTCGGTATCGTCCAGCAACGTCGAATGCATTGTTCTCTCCTTTCCAGCCGGCAGTGAATCCTCTTGCGCTAGGAGAACTCTTGCCGGTTCCACGTCTTGCTACCTATAAGTATAACACAGGTTCCCTGGACAGTCAAGAGCCTTTTGATTTCTTGATCTTTTTCTTATCCTATGGTATAATGTAAAGGCAAATCGTGCCCGTTAAGACGTGTGGAGGTAGAGTAAGATGAAAACTGCTACTGCCAGGCTGAGCAGCCGCGGTCAGATGGTCATCCCCAAGGAGATCCGGCAGGCCCTGGGGCTTGAGGCTGGTGATACGGTCTTTTTCGTGTTGGAAGGTGACAGCGTGCGTATATTCCCCCAGCCAAAGGACTACAGTGAATACATGTATGGTCTGGGAAAAGAAATCTGGGAAGCTCTGGGGGGAGGCGATCAGTTCCTCGCAGAGGAGCGGGCCTCATGGGAGTAGATGAATTTCGCATTGCCTTGGGCGCCTATGAGGTTATAGGGCTTGATGCCATGAGCTTTATCTATCACTTTGAGAAGAAGCCTCATTTTGGTCCGATAACCAAGGTTCTCTTTGCGCATATCCAGGCGGGGAAAGTTTCGGCAGTGATCTCGGTTCTGCTAGCCGGAGAGGTACTAACAGGTGTTAAGAAAGTGGGGAATCGAGAGATGATCTTGCGCTATCGTCACATCTTCAGCGAATTCCCGAATCTAGCCCTGCACGATGCGGACATGCGGGTGATGGAAAAGATGTCAGACCTACGGGCGGCTTATGGCCTCAAGACTCCGGATGCCATCCACTTGGCCACTGCCCTTTTGCACGGTGCCCAAGCCTTTGTTACCAACGACGCTGGGCTGAAACGAGTC
>CAYFQZ010000396.1:0-4324 GCA_964345305.1 uncultured Ignavibacteria bacterium
CAACCCGCTGGTGGTGGCAGCGACGTGTCCTGCGGACCATATACCATGCTGGATGTGGTCCGCAGGTCGGTCGGGTTGATCCGGCATCCACCGTTGCCCGCCCGTTGCGGGAGTCAAAGGAGGGAACAACTCGGCGAACCCCGTCAGCCGGAGGTACCTTGGGGTTCTCTTTCCATCAAGACTCGAATTGGCGCCGCCCTTCCCTGCTTGTCCTGCCCTAGATACATGGTCTGATGCGGAAAGGGAATCTCGATATCCTTCTCGTCGAACTTCCTTTTCAGTCGGCGGTTGAACTCCCTGGCCACCCGCCACTGTCTTATGGGTTTGGTCTTGACCCGCGCCTTTATGATCAGTGCCGAATCGGCGAACTCATCCAGTCCGAATACCTCCATGGGCTCGAGAATATCTGGCCCGAAATCAGGGTCGCCTCTCAGATCCTCGTCCACCTCCCTGATAACCTGCATCACTTCGTCCACGTCCTCCCGATAAGCAACGCCTATGTCGAACACATAACGCGAGTAATCTTTGGTCATGTTGGTGACCGTGTCAATGCTGCCGTTCGGGATGAAATGGGCGTTTCCGGAGAAATCGCGCAGAATGGTCATCTTCAGGTTAACCTTTTCCACCAGGCCGCTCTGGCCCCCGACCTGGACTACGTCTCCCACCCTGATCTGGTCCTCCAGCAGGATGAAGAATCCGTTTATCACGTCTTTCACCAGATTCTGGGCGCCGAAGCCCACGGCCAAGCCCACAATACCGGCAGCGGCCAGCACCGGACCGATCTCGACCCCCAGCTGACCCAGAACGGTGATGAAAGCAACAGCCAGGATAGCAACAGTCGCCAAGTGCCTTATGACCGAGGCCAAGGTATTGGCCCTCTTCTTTGCCTCCACGTCGACCTGTTGTTTGGCGAATAGGGAAGCCAGCCGTTCGCTGGCCACCTTGACGACTTTGATAACGATCAAGGTGATGATCGCGATTAGAACGATCCTCAATCCGGTCGAGACGAACCAGTTGCCAATCTCCCCTAGCACTACAGACAGATCCATATAGACCTCCTTTTTTGTTCAACCGTGAAGCAAATACTGTGAGCCATGAATTGTTGATCCCGCTCCCTTGGGCGGCACGGGAAAGTAATTTAAGATGATATGACCAGAAAAGCAATATAGCCCAGATACAAGACAGCGAAGACGCTTCCTTCCCATCTGTCCAGGCGTCGCCTCTTGCCGGTGAACATGTAGGCGAACAGAAGGATGTTGGCAAGTACCATTACCCCGACGTCCACGTCGTTCTTTGGATCAAAAGGTATGGGCTTGATAATTGAACTGATCCCCAGGACAAAGAACACGTTGAATATGCACGAACCCACGACATTGCCCACGGCGATCTCGACGTTTCCCTTGTATGCCGCAACCGCCGAAGTGGCCAACTCGGGCAGCGAGGTGCCCACGGCAACTATGGTCAGCCCGATAAACGACTGGCTGACTCCAAAAGCTGAAGCCAAGTACACCGCCCCGTCGACGATCCATTTTCCACCTACCAGCAGACCGAGGAGGCCGCCTGCGATCAACAAGGAGGATTTGACCAGTCCATACTGCTTGGATGGAACGTGTTCACTCATCCCCTGGATCTCCCTCGCGATGCTAACTGAGTAATACATGAAGATGATGAAAAACGACAGAAAGACCAGCCCGTCTATTCTGGTCAACTGGGAGAATCCCATCTTGTCGATGAGATGATCGTTTGCCAGGATCCCCAGAAGGAGAGCGGCCAGAAGACTCAAGGGGATCTCCTTCCACACCGTGCCTCTGGTGACGGTCAGGGGGAAGATGATGGACGATATGCCCAGAATCAGAAGGATGTTGGCGATGTTACTTCCCACCACGTTACCGATGGCGATACCTGTCTCCCCCCTGATGCTGGAGATGACGTTCACGAAGAGTTCGGGAGCGGAGGTGCCGAAAGCGACCACGGTCAATCCGATGACCAGATCGGAGATATTCAGTTTTCTGCCGATGGACGAGGCCCCCTCCACCAGGAAGTCCGCCCCTTTTACCAGCAACGCAAAGCCGATGATTAGAAGAACAGTCGTCAACATATGACTTACCGAAACTTAACGTCCATCTCCATTCTATTCAACTGGCGGGCGTGTGTCAAGGTCAATATGCGACGCTGGTGAGGCGAGTTGACACGGAGGTCGATTTTCCGCGTTGTGTCAGGGACTGCGGCTAAGATGCACGTCAAGAACAGTTCCTCACAGAACGAGAAGAAGCGTGAAAAGAAAGATAAGAGAACTGCTCAGGGCGCCGGAACTCAATCCCAAAGATCTCGCCAGAGGTGGGTCTCAGGCTGTGATTAGAAGTAATACCAGATGGTTTCGTACGTGGAGATGTCTTCGCCGAAGTCGGCCAGCCTCTGCAAATAATCCAGGATGGGGATGTCCTGGCCAACATAGGATTTCTGCTCGCGGATGTTCTTCTCCCAGGGATGAAACTCGTACACGCGCGAGCCGTCGGGCAGCAGGGATATGACCTCGCGGTGCTGCAGTGCCCGGAGGTAGTTTTTGCCCAGCGCGGGAACGTTGTAAACCGCCTCGTCAGTTCTGGTGAGGCCGGGCAGGAGCCTGGCCTCCTCCTTTTGCTCCTGCATAAGTCTGGCTATGGGGACGCGGTAGTTGGCCGTCTCCTCTTTGCCTTTGGTGTTGAAGGTGTAGTAGGGTTCGATGCCAACCCGCTTCAGCAATCTCCTGAGCAGGGCCGCTTCGAATCGGCGCGAAACGTAGAAGGTGTAAACGTTCTGATTGTATACGTTTATCTTGGCAGCCCGGATCTTGTCTATGGCCTGAAAAAGCTCGGGTGTAATCTCGTAGGGATGCTCCACGTGCGTCACCAGCGACACCTCTCTGTGCAGAGGCTCCCGCAACGTGGCGAGCATATCGACCAGTTCGTCGGTGATTCGCATGGGCACGGTGACCGGCGTGCGGGTACCGATACGCAGCCGTTCTATGTGGGGAATATCCGCGACCTGCCGCAGGATTTGCATGAGCTTATCGTCGCCCAGGGCAAAGGGATCTCCGCCGGTGACCAGCACCTCTTTTATGGCCCGATGCTCGCCGATCCACGCGATGGCCTGGTCTATCTTATCTTGAGGGGCCAGCGCTGTAGGCGCCATGGCCTCCTCTATCTCCCAGTTGCGCTGGCAGTAAACGCATATCTGAGGACAGGTATTGTACGGCTTCAATATGCAGATGGCGGGGTAGCGCCGGGTTATCAGATCGACCGGGCTGGTGTCCTGCTCCATCATGAAGTCGAAGGAGCAATGGAAATCCCCCTTGTTGTTGGCCATATACTCGACGTAGGACTCCGGAGGGATGACCTGCGCCCTTACCGCGCGATCGTCCTCCCCGCTCTCATCATCCATCAGTGATAGATAGTAGGGAGTGATCCCGAAGGGCATGCGGGCCTCCTCCACCATCTCCAGGGCCCTCCTTTCCTCGTGGGACAGCTCTATTAGCTCCGGGAGGCGGGTCGGCTTTTTTATTACGTGCTGCAGCTGCCAGTTCCAGTCATACCAATCGCGTTCCGTGCCGCCAAGCTGGGAGAGGATTTTCTGCCTTCGCTTCTTGCGTCTGGCTATAACCTCCGGCTGAAGTCCGTGCTTGTACCTTGCCATCCACTCTTCCACCATCTGCCACAGTCTGTCCAGGAGTCTTGATCTGGCGACGGCAGCCTCTCGGCCCTCCAGGCCTCCCCTCATATAGAACGGGCCGAGTGCTGTGGCCGGTCCCTCTCCGTGGATGCCCATAAACATGTGGGTCAGGTCGGTATAGAAGCCAGGCTGCAAATCCGGGCGCGGAACGCCTTTTGCAATATCGTATATGGCCTGGATGACGCTGAAGCCTGCCAGGGAGTCTGAGCGACTCTTTATGGTACTTCGCAGTGCCCGGGTGCTGTCTCTCACCCGGATCACTCTCCCCTCACCCAACTCGCTCTGGTGGGCAAAGGTATCGAACTGATTCCTGGTCACCCGGCGGAACAGGCGCTCGCGGGCAACCTCGACGTTGAGCGCGCTGGCTACCACTGTCAGATAATCTGCGGCCACCCGCTGAAAATCCTCAACATCGTAGGTGATTGTCTTTGTGTGGACTCTCATCGCCGAAACGTATACAGCAACCCTTCCATTAAAGTACTAAAACGATGCATGACAATGAACCACTATAATTATCGTCACTCGACTCCAACCCTTGACGAGTGACTCGGCGCGCAGCATCTCAGACAATACTCCACCGTTACCGGTTGATCCCGTCTCCTCCTTGTCGCCAGGA
>CAYFQZ010000397.1:0-7137 GCA_964345305.1 uncultured Ignavibacteria bacterium
GACGCAGACCGACATAAAGGGGGTAAGGATGTATGTTCAGCCGCCTGTACTTGGTGACCGCCCTACCACCCGTCTCATAAACGGAGGCCTCAATCAAGCCGGATAGAGTCGACGGGGGCTTCATGTCGTTGGGGATGTGAGCCCGGTATTTGCTCTTGCCTTCATCGTCCAGTTGGTCTTCTCCCAGGGCCAGTTCCACCCGATCGAACTCTTTTTCGCTGTCCCCGAAGCGGAATGAGGTGAATCCCTCCGGGGCAAAGGCCTCGGAGCTGATGGTCAGCTTGGCGTCCACCTTTCTTCCGGCGGCGGGCGGCCCGAAAAGCATGGTGCCTTTTACCTCGAAATCCACGTCCTCGCCAGTCCGGTAAGTCTCCTGGTCCAGGGAGATCTCAACTTTTATTCTCTGGGGCATGAATTCTTCGACGTTGAATCTCTTTCGACCGATCTCCACGCTGTCGGCAACCAGAGTCTTTGCGGTATAGACTCCGGTCAGGGCATAAAGGGGAACCGGGACGTTGAATTCATCAGCTCCCGCGTCCCCAACCCAACCTCGATATTCGCTGAATATGCTCCCGTCAGGGGCGATTATCTGCATCTTCAGCGGGAAATCGGGGGGTATCTGGTTATCTGCGTCGCGGATTACGGCTACCATGTGAACCGTATCCCCCGGCCGGTATACCCCTCGGTCAGTGTACAGGAATGCGTCGTATCCTTCCTTTCGCAGAGGAGCGCCGCCGACGTCGAAATCGGACAGGGGAAGCCGGCAGTCGGCCAGCTTGGAGAAGGAGAGGTCCTTTCCCTTTCGGGCGGTGATGACGAAGGGCTCGAACCCCTCCTTGGCCTGCTGGTAGTTACTGAAACTTGCCGCTCCTTCAAAATTGGTCACACCTTCCAGCAAGACTTGATTGGTCCGACTGATCAGGCTCACCGTCACCCCCTGAATCGGGTTCGTGTTCTCCAGCGAGTGGACGAAGACTCGCATCTGGTCAGAGCCTATCTTCGCCATGATGCCCAGGTCGGTCACCCTCACCCATTTTATGCTGCTTTGCCACCGCTGTTCCGGTCGCCTCAAGGTCAGCACGTATATCCCTTCTCTTTCCTCATCCAGGTACTGGGCCATGTCAACGATGGTTGTCACCTTGAGGTTCCGCTCTGCCTGGATTTCTATCTCCTCTCTGGCAACGTGCTTGCCCAGGTGACCACGCCTGAACCATCTGCTGTACATGTTGTTGGTGTTGAGGAAATACACCAGGTTGTTCACGAAGATCTTGTCGATGCTCAACTCAAGCTTCTCGATGTTCACGCTTTCGATCCCCACTTTCAGATTCCCTTTCCGGGGCAAGAATATACCCTGGGTCACGAAGTCGAAGTAGGGCTCGGTTTCTTTCATCTCCAGCGCGGTGGAGAACTCGTGTTCCAGCCGGGTGCCATTGAGTGCCAGAAAACCTTTCTTCAGGGTCAGGACATAAACCTCCCCCGAAGAGAACTCCCCGTGAATGCGAAGATAACGGTGCTCTCTCTCCAGCCGGAAGGCCATCTCCGGCTCGATTTGGATGAAATCCTTTACAGCGGCAATGGCCACGGGCGTAGAGAACTTAACCGTAATCCAGTTGGCATCCCCGGAACGTTCCGGGGAGGCGCTCTCCACCACCACCCTCTCTCTGGCCGGCATGGAGAACGTAACAACGTAGTCGTCAAAAAGGGAAACAGTTGCATCCTGGGGCTTCAGGCTTCGGTCCACGTGCAACCTTATCCTCCTATCAACGTCCTCCAGAGACAGAGGCTCACTCACCGCCGTCAGGACGCGGGAGGGAGCCTTCTGCTCGATTTCGTACCGGATGTAATCTCCCTTCTCAAATCTTATCTTGAGCCTTTCCTCCAAATCTGCCGGGGATATCTCGTAGTTGAACTCCAGGGCCACGTGCAGGTTCGCCAGGCCGGGCTTCATCTCGTCGATTCTGGTATGGTGCGTGTATTTCTCTACCCGGATCCGGGAGGTTTGGAACTCAAAGGATCTCTTGCCGGTAAGGCGCATATTCTTTGCTTTGGCAACGGCCGGCGACACGTCCAGATGATACTCCGTGGAAGGTCGCAACTGTTCCTCAGGATAAAATCTCAGTTCCTTCCGGGAGATCCACTTACACATCCCCTCCAGAGGAGGGTCCACCTTGAGAAAGTCGCAGTCGATCCAGACATCCACGCTCTCCGGGGGGACCATGTCCTCTGAAAAGTCGATTGTGAAATTGGTCTTGCGGGGGACCTCACCTTCAGGTGAGAATCGTTTTATGGTGATTTTGGATTTGGTCCAGTCGCATCCTGCCGACAAGAGGCCAAGCACTACCAATGCCAATACGCGCGACAACAGTCCACGAGCTGATTTTGTGAACATCTGCGACTCCTTTTACATCTTGTGATTCTCTTCCAGCCAACCGGCAGACCCGTCTGGTCCTGATTTCGCGAGGTTTAGGGCCTTAAATGAATGATCAGTTCGGTCACCAAGGACTCAGCGACTCAGTCTAAGGCCACCAAGTCAGTTGTTCAACGTTCTGCAGACTAGCGAGCCACCGGCTCCCACTTTGAGGATTGAGATTTGGATTCACTGACAAATACAATATAACTCGACAGGCCGAAGAAAGCAACTAGTCTCTGTTCAAAGAAAGACTCTATTCCAAAACAGTCTTAGGTCCACTCCACATGATCACGCGCCGTGTTCCCGTGATTACACTAGGAAAAGCGAACCCGTTACTCAGGATGCCAGTGGGGTGGCTATGGCCGTTCACGTTAAGATAGCGCTCAGGTTTTGACTTGCATCCCAATGCGGGAACGAATTCGAGCGATCTGCAAAAAGGGGAGTGAAACCGGATGAGACCAGACCAAACGCCCCGAAATCCAGAAGCGTCGGAGTGCCAGCCCCAAGGTTGCTGAAGGGTATCCCCCCCCAGCCAACACGGTGGCTATTGAAGGAGCTTTTCAGCCGCGGTTTTGCTTGCGGTGATCGATATCCTCTCCGATTCTCCCCGAAGGAGGGTCTTCTGTCTCAACCGAGGCTTGGTCCCGGCGTCCGCGCGGCAACGCGTTTCTCACCGCGGTCTTTGTCCACCCGGTGTGCCTTATTCTCACCAAAAAAACAAGAGCCCCCCGTACGGGGGGCTCTTGGACTTTCAGACCCTCTGATGTGAGGCTAGAAAGTTACTTGTTTTCTATCTGCATCGGTGAAGGTGCCTGTTGCAGCGGCTGCTTGATGATGCTCGGCTGCTGAATCTCCGGAGTCACCATCGGCGGCAGGCCTCCCTGATACAGGTACTGCAGCAGGTACACGATGTCAGCTGCATCCACCAATCCGTCGTGCGTCGGATCGCAGTCGCCCATGCATAGAGGATCGGGAGCAGGTCCGCCCTTCAATACGAAGTTGACCAGGTAGACCGCGTCTCCCAGGTCAATCAGACAGGCGGGTTCCGTCACGTCTCCTCTGCCGGGCCACATGCTGACCTCAACCGATACCAGCGGCTCGTCCGGATCGTTGGACGAGATGGCCAGGTAGCAGGTGAGGACATCCTCTGCGCACTCGGTGAAGGCGGTTCCGTCGAAGGTCAGCGTCAGGTACTCGAAGCTCTCCGGATCCAGAATGCCAGCCTCCGGCGTCACGATAAACGGACAGCCGGCACCCAGCATCCACTCCACGATGGCAGCCATCAGCGCAGCCCTGGTGCTTGGAGAGCCGTCAACCAGACCGCAGAACTCGGTAGTGGTGAAAACGGTCTTGAAATCGCCACTTTCGTACTGGACGGCAGTGGCAGTTCCGGTCTCCAGGAAAACGTCCACAGCACCGGCCTGACCGAACAGGTAGTCCGTCCACAGCGGAACGTCCGGGTTATCGTAGCACCTCAGGGCGTCGAACTGCATGCCCTCGGCCACCGACCCGACTCCACCGACAACAGTATACGGATCGTTGAGGGCGTCCTGCGACACCGAAGCCAGACCCAGGTAATCATACGGGAACTGACCAGGTGAGAAGGTGCCTGCGCTGGGATAGTTGGCGTAGAGGTAATCCTGCGCCGACAGGAACAGGCCTCCGCCTCCGGTCAGATACGACGCCAGATTGGCCTCGTCATTGAGGGTAAGCACGTCATATCCGTAGTAGCCCCAGGTCTCTCCGGTGAACCAGATCACCATGCTGTAAGCCTGCATGGTAGTAAGGTCCGGACCGTCCGACAGCGGATCCGTCCAGTCCACAACGTAGTAGTCGTAGACGTAGCCGTTGTCATCCAGAGCGTTAATGTAGGCGTACTCGATGTCGGTGTAGGTGCCGCCGGGAAGTCCGCCGTCGTCGTCAACCAACAGTATGTCTGCGCTCTTGTCATCACTGAAGCGAACCAGCAGACCTTCCGAGCCGCCGCCGGTGGTTTGCGCGGTGGCTTTCTGAGCACCCACAACCCTCTGAGCTTCTACTACATCCATCTCCGGACTGACTTGGCCAGCCTTCTGCAGATCGTCCAGGGCTTGACGGATGCTACTGCTTCCACCAAGCACCGGCGGTTCCGAGCCAATAGATATCTCGAATCCGAGATGTCCGCCGCCCAGGTTCTCCATCTTCATCGGTATGGAGTACTGGCACCCGGGAACGACTCCCGCTGCGAAGCTGGAGGCGATATTGATATCCGGGTCGGGGCCAACGTTCACGTGAACCGGGCAGATGACCTCCGCGAAGTCAAAGTCGTTGGTGGTGATGGTGATCTCGGTGTAGTAGTGTCCGGCAATCAATCCGGTCGCATCCACCCTGACCACCACGTCCTCTTGCTGATCTGGAGGTACGGCTCCGGCATCGGGATACTCGGCCATCCAGTCCACGGGATCGGTCATGGAGAAGAGCAGATCACCCTCTCCACCCAAGTTGCCGATGTAGAGATGCTCGTCTAGGATCTGACCCTCCAGGATGTTCACCACCAGGCTCTCTGGAGTCATGGAGAAGCTGGGGCCCAGAAGCGACAGGCGCACCGGCACGATGGTCTGACCCTTACCCGGGGCGTTGTGGTCGATGATGATGTTGGCGAACCAGGTACCGCCAGGCAGCTCCGTGGCGTCGAAGGTAACGTCGACGTCCGTGCTGTCATACGGCGCGGTTTGGCCGGATTCTGGCGAAACCACCAGCCAGTCTGCCACTCCACCTCCGGTTATGATCATGGCCTGGTCGTAATACCTGGGATCCGGATTTCCTTCCTGATATGAGAAGCCATCACCGGTTACAGCACTTGCCCACAGAAGCCAGTCGTCTCCCTGACCACTGGATTTGCTCTGAATCGAAACCCAGCCTTCGGTCAGTTCACAAGGCGATGGCAGCTCAGCTCCATCGAAGAAGTACATCTCGAAGCCGACATAGTATAGGCCGGTCCCGATGATCTGCGCCGGCAACACGTCCTCGTACGTGCAGACCAGCTCGGTGGGCGGCAGCGTAGGATCGTCAGGCGGATCCGAGTAGAAGCTTATGTCGAATACCAGGTTGTTGGGATTGCCGGCGATCCATTGGGTGCCAGTGTTAATCAGGGCAAGACCCCACCAGTCGATCTCGGTGATGACCTCGGTGAGACCCCAGAAGTTCTCGTACATCTTGTACCCTGCACCCTGATCGGTCGTCGCAAAGCTCCAGGAATCCTCAGGACTATGAGGCAGCTGGACAAACAGTGTGTCCTCGCCTTTACCCACCAGCGGGCTGCCCGAAGGAGTGGCAGGGCCGGCATCCAACCTGGTCAGATGCGCCGGGTTGCTCTGGTCCACCACGGGATCGCTGCCAGAACCCGATCCTGACGGCGAAGCGCCGGACTGAGGCTCGACCCATCTGGAGCCGGTCAAGGGGGTAACATCCTCGATGGTGAGCTCCCAAGCCAAGGTGCCTCCACCGTCGTTGACGATGGTCATGATGCTGTCCTTGACCGTGCCGGGGAACATCTCCACCAGGAAGGTTTCAGGCTTCACCCTGATCACCGGATCAGGACCGACGTGGACATAAACCTTGACCGTGTCGAAGGTCTCGTCATAATCGTTGGTCTCTACAAAGATCTCGGCGTAGTAGTCTCCCGGAATCAGCTGATTGCCGTCCACCCTGACTATCACGTCCGCCTCATCGTCGATGGCCACGGAACCGGAAGCAGGAATCTGATCCAGCCATGCCGCGTCGTCGCTCAACTCATAGGTCAGCGGAGCCTGTCCGCCCAGGTTGCCGATGTACATGTGCGCATCCGTATACTGGCCCTCCAGAGCGCTGATGACCAAGCTCTCGGGAGATACTGAGTATTCCGGACCAAGAACGACCATATGCACGGGAACTAAGGTCTGTCCTTTGGCTTCCGGAACGTTGTGGTTGATGATGATGTTTCCGAACTTCTCGCCGCCCAGAATGCTGGTGGCGTCGAAGCGCACGTTCAGGTCAGTATAGGCAGAAGGATCGACTACACCTTCCTCGGGATTGACTGTCAGCCAGCCGCCACCGAAGCAGGTGAGCTCGATGTCGTCGACGATCCAGATCCACCACAGACCGTCATTGTCCGGCGGATCCTCGGCGTGGAAGGCTATATTGACCGTCTGTCCTGAATAAGCGGACAGATCGATGGTGTACGGGAATTCCCACATGTTGAAATCGCCCAGATCGGGCAGCTCGGTGAGATCAAAGACCACGTCCCAGTTGGAGCCGCCATCGGTCGACACTTTCACGTAGTAATGGTCTCCGTAAGGAGAGCCCTGATACCCGTACGTCCAGAAGGTCAGGGAGCAGGTTCCGGCGATGGTGACCGGCATGGTGATCATCCACTCATCCTGGTGTCCGTAGTCCCACCACAGTCCAGCCGCGTAGCTGCCCGAATGCACGCTGTAATCGGTCTGCGACCAGTAGCTGGGGATTGGATGACTGGTTCCGGTATGAGTCTGGATTAAAGACCAGCCAGCAGGTGGCCAGGAGCCCTCAAAGCCTTCAGTGAAGCCTTGCTTGATGCCGCCCTCATCTACCTCAATGTCGAACACCAAATGTCCAGCCCCATCGTTGGTGAGTCGCAAGGTGGAATCCCTGTACTCGCCGGCATATACTTCGACATAGAAGCTATCCGGGTCGACAACGATTCCGGGGTCCGGGCCCACATGCAGGTAGAC
>CAYFQZ010000398.1:0-1900 GCA_964345305.1 uncultured Ignavibacteria bacterium
CCTCGGCGGCGGGCACGTCCACGTCCATAAGATCATCCACCACCAGGTACTTAACGTTGTTCAGATCCTTCTCCCACAGCATGGTAACCAGGTCTTCATCCAGGTCCCTCTGTTTGAGACTTTCCTCCATCACGTCCAGGAAACCATCCAGCTCTTCGGATTCCAAGCCCTTGAGGAAGGCCAGCTCCCGGATGCCGTCCGCATGCAACTTGCGGACCAGCCCCTCCTCCTTTTCTCCCTCCTCATACACTGGCGTTTCCCCGTAAAGGAATCGACGGGAGTTGACTTCCAGCTTCAGTTCGTCGTACTTATCTAAGAACTCGCCAAAGCCAGCGTATAGCTTCCTCTTGAATTCCTCGGGAATTGGGTTGTTGGAGGGATACAAGAGTAGGCTTTTCAGCGTGCTACCCAGAAGCTGCACCAATTTCTTGACCGATTCAAGTTCGACCGCGTCAACCTGTCGAACTTCATTGTCGAAGTCGAATTCAGGCATGGGACCCCCCACAAATATCGCTTCTTACTTCTTATCGACTGTTTTGCGGTTGAAGATTACTATTTTCTGAGCTGGGAGAAGCTAGCCAGCACTGTGGCCTGGCTCCTGCAGGCGGCGGAGCCATGCCGGCTGGGACGGATCGTCCGTCACGCAATCAGAGTGCTGGATTGCGGCTCGGCATCGTCTGCGCTTCAGATATGATCCAGGATCTGATCTGCTATCTGCCTTGCCCGTTCCACGTCCTTCTGTGGAACCCACACGGTGATTTTCGAGATGGGGATGTGGGTGGTGGTAGTCCGGAACGCAATACCTTCGTCGCCTTTTATCATCGAGGCTATCCCCTGCTTCTCCAGCGCTCCTTTGAGCATCTCGGCGTATAGCCGGGACGGCGCATTTCTCAGAGGCACGAACTCCGGGTTCCGGAGGGTATCTTCCAGCGTCTTCTCGTGGGCTTCCTCCAGAAGCGTATCGACCAGACGGGCACCGCAGTCCGGGCATTCCGAAACGCTCGGTTTGTATTCGTAGCGACAATCGGGACAGAAAGGCATGATCGATCTCCTGTTGACCTGATTGGAATCATATATCATCAAACATCTGGTCCGCTATCTCTTTACTCATGCGGTAGTCTTTCTTCGGCACCCAGATGGTAACGGCGTCACCCTCGAGGTGATTGGATGGACTCGCGAAGGCGGTCGGGAAAATCTCGCCGGTTTTCCGCTTTATGGTGGAAGCTATTCCCTCATTCTCCAATGCCCCTTGAAGCATGAGAGCGTATACGCCCGAGGGAAAGCTTCTCAGACACACGAGGTCATTGCCGTGGCGCTCCCGTGCCGTCACAGGTTGAACGGTCTTATCATCCTGCCGATCCACCAGGCCTGCGCCGCAGTAAGGGCATTCCGAAATTCCCCTCTTGTTGTATTCGCACCGACACTTGGGGCAGAAGGGCATATCCTCTCCTCCTCATTCCCTAATACACTGGTCCACCCCGAAAGGTTTCCTCGATCGCGATTCGGCCGGGATATCTTTTGCTGAGTCTGGGGATTTGCTGTGGGGGTATTGAGAATCGTAATCGGCTAGTAAGTAGGGACTGAGAGCTGATTCGGCGGGCTCAGATATGATCCAGCATCTGGTCGGCTATCTCTTCACATCTTGCCACTTTGTCTTTCGGCACCCAGATGGTCACCGGCACGGCAGAGGTTGTACCGTGGCTGGGAAAGGTGATGGCCACGTCATCACTCTTTATGATGGAAGGGACACCTTCTTTCTTGAGCGCGCCCTGAAGCATCTCGGCGTACAGCCGGGAAGGAAGGGTTCTCAAGGGGACGTAGTCTATTCCCTGGGGCGATTCGTCATCTGACAATTTGTCAACTAAAAGAACGCCGCAGTCAGGGCACTCCTTCACGCCCT
>CAYFQZ010000399.1:0-2855 GCA_964345305.1 uncultured Ignavibacteria bacterium
GCTGGGCTACCTTCTCATCGAGATACGATTCTTCTACCCTGTACGCGTTCTCCACTTCCTGCCTGAGTGAATTCTGTAGATCCTCGATTTGCTTGCTGATGGCGATCATCTGCGGATGTCTCGGTGTGTACTTATTGACCAGCTCCTCCTGTCGAATCCGGAGCTGCTGAAGTTGTTGCTTGATCATAACAATGATCCCGGATTGGATCTGCGGCGGAGAAGTTAGAGCCAGCTGACTCTCGAGCTCATCCTTGGGAAGTTTCAATAAACTTTTCAGATTCCCGACCTTCATACGCTGCGACGATATATCACTGTTCACGGAGGAAAGATTCGTCTCGAGCCTCGCTAGCTTGTCCAGCAGGAACTTTCCTTCTGCATCAAGACCGAAGAATCTCTCTTGGCTCAGAAATTCGCTTTTCTTTTGCCTCCAATTAAGAAGCTCGGAGCGAATGTCCTGGAGTTCCTCAGCGAAAAAGTCCGACAGTTCCGGCGGTGCTTTCCTCATCCTGTAATAGTCGGAATAGGCCTGCGTCACCGCAGCGCAGCCAATCTGGCATTCGAACGGTACTAATCCGCCGTAGCGAATCGCCAGGACGTTGGACTCCCCCACCACGTCTGCACGAACGGCGCCGGGATTGAAAACGGTATATTCGGGTAGCCCGCCAGCCTTTGCGGAATCTGCAAACAGCTCCCTGGCCTTTGAAAATACAGCCTCGGAAAGGATCACCTCGATCTGCGAACTCAGCTCCTCTTCCCACGAAAGATATCGAACTCCCCCCTTGAAGAGGTCGGATCTCTCCCCCCGCTGAATGAGGATCCGTGAGTCCGACTCCCAGGTTTGCGGCTGCATGGCATTTAGAGCGAGCACCAAAACGGTTGTGACGAGAACTATCGAGACGATCATGAGTTTCCTGCGGAAAACCACATTGAGGAAATCCCTGACAGTCGCTTCTTCTTTTCCCGTCAGCTCTTTTGTCTCAGCATTTCTTACCATAGCTTGGGTCCTCTTCCTGTTCTCGGCCCGCCTGAGCCCTGTAGAACTCGTACACGGCATCACCCTTCCAGACTTCCCAGCCGGGGATATACAGCTCCATGGGGGGCCTTAGAATAGCTCTTAACGTAGTTACAAACTCCGCGACGGAGTCGATTCGCGTCTTCGGCACGTAAACAATGTCGTTATTCCTGAGGAGGAAATCGTTCTGAATAGCCTCTCCCCTCATGATCGCTTCGATATCTACCTCCACTCCAACGACCCTCTCAACTCCCTCCCTGCGAATAACGACCGCGTGGTTGGCCTTGCCCTTTGTCGTTATACCGCCGGCAAGAGCAACTGACTGGAGAAGGCTTATCTCCTTATCAAAATCAAACCCACCGGAACGGGCAACCTCTCCCAGAACGTATACGACTTTCCCGGCCGACTCCCGCACGATGACAGAGAGATTCGGTTCTCGGAGAATTTCCTCAAAACGAGCCGTCAAGATCGTGTCCAGCTTCATAGGTGTGTATCCTGCCGCCATCACATCCCCCACATATGGCAGTGAGATCCTGCCATCGCTCCGGACAATGAGAGCTTGGGTCGTCAGATCCTGATGGTAGAGGAATACGATATCGAGTTTGTCACCGATTGAGATGATGTATTCATTCGTCTGATCCTTTGCGCTCTCGGTGAGGAATTCGCCCAGCTGTTCTTTTTCGAAAAACTGACCGGGAGGTGGCGGCTCCGCCTTTTTCGAAGCGCAGGCCGATAACACCAACCACAGGCCAATTAGAATGCTTACATACGCTTTCATCGCTTAAAAAATACTAGAATTTCCAGAAAATGAAAAGCAAACGACGCCATCGCTACCCGCGCGCCAAATTCGTTCGACAGCACCCGTGCAAGACCACAACCTTTTGAAAATGCAAAAGTTATCAGCTGCCCGGTAACCTGTCAAAAGAAAAAAGCGCAAAAAATATGCCAGCTTATCCCCTAGTATGCACCCTTCCTTGCGATGACTGCCGGTAGGGTTTTGAGGAATATCAGGAAGTCGGTTTTGAAGCTCCTGTTTTTCAAATACTCCATGTCCAGGCGCATCCACTCGTTGAAGCTGATATGGCTGCGCCCGGATATCTGCCATAAACAGGTGATTCCAGGCTTTACTTCCAGCCGCCGCCGGTGCCAAGCCTGATAACCCTCGACTTCCGATGGCAACGGGGGACGAGGTCCGACGATACTCATGTCCCCTTTGATCACATTGAAAATCTGAGGGATCTCATCGAGGCTCGAACGACGAAGGAATCCTCCAACAGCGGTGATTCGCGGATCGGCTTTTATCTTGAAGACCGGCCCATCTTGTTCGTTCAGATCTTTGATTCTCTCGCGCACCGCGTCCGCCTCTTTATACATGGAACGAAACTTGAAAAACTTGAACAAACGTCCCCCCTTCCCAACCCGATGCTGCTTGTAAAAAACAGGTCCGGCGGAATCAAGCTTTATCATCAAGACAATTATCGGGAAAATTGGGATGAGGAGGACCAGAATTCCGGTTCCCACGACCAAATCAAAAACCCGTTTCTCAATTTCGTAAGAAGAAGATGTCCGCATCTCAAAAGTCGCATCTGAGCCGTTTCTCTCACGAAATGACTCCACAAAATGCTGCTGATTCGGAGTGCCGATATGAAGGTGCGCTTTCATCATTTCTCCTAATCCACTGTTTTTCAAGTTGTTAAATCATCTCCCCCAACCCGTTGACGAAAAAAACCGCACGGCAAGCACCCGAATGCGGTATATAAAAAAACCTCCAGTAAATCTGCTAAAGCTATACCCCATTCAAACGCATCGTGTCATCGCACGAAACTGTCCGCGTGGCAGGAGC
>CAYFQZ010000400.1:0-6401 GCA_964345305.1 uncultured Ignavibacteria bacterium
AAAGCGAGCGTGACCGGTAAACCGGTTTTATGGTAAAACTATAGCCTAGATTACCCTCTTTGAACTACTGTTTGCTTAGACAAGCCGCAGGACGTATCCTTTTGCCAAGATGATAGAGAAGGGGATATGCCCCGTGCTGGAGACGGATTCCCCAAAGAGTAATTCGCCGAATCCTTGGTTTGGAGTCAATCGCGCACTAGAAAGCTGCAAGGTGAGGCCAAGGCCCGAATTGCCTGGTCGATTCCAGCCATCTGCCAGACCGTCTCGCACTGCTCTAAGCACTTGGACGTATGCGGCGATCTTGCGGCTTTTTTCTGACAACTTGAGTCACAACTGCTCCGCCTTCTTTTTTGAAAGCTCCTCAACGAAAAGACTTGACAAAGACGTAGAAGTACCTTTAAGTTTGGACTAAGCTTTTCAGGGTTGACAAACAGGAAAGGAACGAAACAGGAAAAATGAAGATAAAAAAGATCATAGGTATAGAGCCAGCCCCTCCGGGTTTTCACGTTTTCAGCGCCTTCAAGCTGCCCCGGCTGGGTCTGCCGATACTCGGCACCATGCTGAGGGATAAGGGATATCAGGTCAGGTTATTTGTCCAAGACATCGGTCCTATCGACTGGGCAGAGCTGCTGAGCGCCGATTTGGTGATGATCTCCACCATCACCAGCACCGCTCCGGAGGCATATAGCATCGCTTGGAAAATAAAGGAGAAGGCACGAGTTCTGGGCAAGGATATCCCCATCGTGATGGGCGGCGCACACGTCACCTTCATGGCCGAGGAGGCTCTTGACAATTATGCCGATTACGTGGTGAGAGGAGAAGGCGAGGAGACCATCCTGGACCTTCTTTCCTGGCTGGAGAACGGAAACGACGCTGCCTCCATCTCCCGTATAGCCGGCCTGTCCTATAAGATTGGAACCAGGGTTTATCATAACGAGAACAGACCGCACCTGAGGGATCAGGACAGCCTTCCCACCCCCGAGCTCTCCTTGATCAAGGGTTGGAGGAACCCGGTGATATTTCCCGTCTTGGCGTCGCGGGGATGTCCGTTTGACTGCACGTTCTGTTCGGTCACCAAGATGTTCGGGCACCGGTACCGGATGCGCAGCCCGGAGAAGGTACTGGAGGATATCAAGTATTATCACAAACTTTACCCCAGAGCTTGGATGTTCTTTTACGATGACAATTTCGATGCAAGCAAGAAAAGAACCAAGAAGCTTCTCCGACTGATGATTGAAAACCACGTGCGCGTCCCCTGGACCGCCCAGAGCCGATTGGACGTGGTGAAAGACAAAGAGCTTCTGGAGCTTATGCAAAAGACCGACTGCAGAGTCCTGTACATCGGCCTGGAGTCCGTCAATCCTCAAACGCTGGTGGAATTCAACAAGCGTCAGACCGTGGACGAGATGGAAGAGGCAATCAGAATCTTGCATCAGCACAAGATCAAGGTTCACGGGATGTTCGTCCTGGGCGGAGAGCAAGACGACCGGGACACGGTCATGCAGACGGTAAGATATGCCATCAAGTGGAAGGTCGACACGGTGCAGATGGTGATCTTGACCCCTCTGCCGGGCACGCCTCTTTACGACAAGCTGGTGAACGAGAATCGCGTCACCACTTTTGACTGGAGTCAATACGACGGGCATCACGTGGTTTTCAAGCCGAATAGAATGTCGGTATGGGAGCTGGAGTTCGGCGTTATGCTCGAGGCCATGCCGAAATTTTACTCGCTGCTGCAGGTGATCAGGGCGGCAGCCAAGCTCAAATTCAAGAACTTCCAGTATCGACTCTATGGCCATTGGATGCTGGTCAAGTGGAAGGTACACAACAGCCGCTACCTGGAGGAATTGAGAGCCTTCTCCTCCCGACTGATCAGCAAGGACAAAGCCAAGCAAATCGCCCAGAGTTGACCTCTGCTGCGCAAGATTCGGAAGGACGCCGGGAAACCCCAAGTTTATATTGAGAAGCACTTCTCTTGCCTGCCAGACGGCAGGCATTCTTGTGCCCACAAGTCGGCGTCTTGTCAAAACCACATGCCCATAAAAAAGGTAGAAATGGTCTGGGGGTGAGGATGATCCGGATGCTCTCCGGAGGGGACTAGACTCTTTCGAAGGGATCGAAGAGCTTCTTGTACTCTTGCAGGGCGAATCTGTCGGTCATTCCGGCGATATAGTCGCAGATTAGCTGCATCTTGTCCTCGTGCTGCAGTCGCTGGCGGAAGGAAGGGGGAAGCTGATAGGAGTCTTCCAGATACGCCTCGAAGAGTTGGGTGATGATCCTTCTGGCCTTGTCCGCCATGCGTATCATGCGGTAGTGGCGATACATTCTGTCAAACAAGAACTCCCTCAGCTGACTGTTGAGCTTGTTTATGGAGTCTGAGAACCTGATGACGTTTTTCTCAGCCTGTCTGACGTCCTGAGGCGAAGCCATGTGGTATCTGTCAACCGCCTTTTCAGTCTCCTGGATAATATCCGAGACCTGAAAGTTGATCAACATTCTCACCATCTGATGTCTCCGTTGGGAAGAAGAAAGCTGGGAGTATTTCCTGCTCAAATCCCTGGCCAGATCGGACCAGATCTTAATCTGGCTCAAATCTTCTTCCTTCAGAAGATCGGAGGCCAGCCCATCGTCCACGTCATGACAGTAGTATGCTATCTCATCGGCCACGCTAACCAGCTGGCATTCCAGGGTGGCCCTCTCTTCCGGATTGAACTCCGCAGGTACGGGATGATCGTAGCTGGTCTCGTGCTTCATTATCCCCTCTCTCACCTCGTAGGTCAAATTCAACCCGGGAAAGTCCGGGTATTTCTCCTCCAGCAGATCGACCACCCGCAGGGTCTGGCGGTTATGTTCGAAACCGCCGTGATCTTTCATTATCTGGTTGAGGGTATCCTCTCCCGCATGTCCGAACGGTGTGTGCCCCAGATCGTGCACCAGGGCTATAGCTTCGGATAGGTCCTCGTTCAAGTTCAGCGCCCGCGCTATGGAGCGGGAAATCTGAGCCACCTCCATGGTATGAGTCAGCCTGGTGCGGTAGTGGTCCCCCTCGTGGCTCACGAATACCTGGGTCTTGTACTCCAGCCGGCGGAAGGCAGTGGAGTGAATTATCCGGTCCCTGTCTCTCTGGAAATCGGTGCGGTAGGGATGAGCTTCCTCCGGGTGTATTCGTCCCCTGCTCCGGCTGCTCTTCATGGCATACGTGGCCAGAGACCTTTCCTCCTGCTTCTCCAGCTGTTCTCTGAGGTGATTTCTATTGCTCATGGAACCTGCTCAGCCCGGCTCGACGCTCCGCTCCCCCGCCCTGTAATTTTCCACCGGTCTGCAAAAACCTCTGGATGCTGCTTAATCGGGATGGCGATCCGATGACGCTCTCCCTGTTCTGCCGCCCCTTACAGATTGACATACGATTATGAGAGTAAGAACCCCGGACGGAAGCAGTCAACAAGACCGGGGTCCTCCTGTGCATCACTGGCCCCAACCTTCCACCCGGATCTGGTCGATGTTACTTTGTATCGCCTCGGCTTCCCGTTGATTAGGAGCGAACCTCAAAGCTCCCTGGAAGTATCTCAATGCTTCTGTGTAATCCTGCCGGTCGTGGTAGATCAAAGCCACGTTCCTCCATGCCTGGTAGAACGTGGAATCCAACTGCAGAGCGTATTTGAAGGCCACCATGGCCGAGTCATAATCCTCCCTTTTTCCGTAGAGTATGCCCAGGTTGTTGTAAGCGTCCGCGAATCCCGGATCAAGCCGCAGAGCCTCCCTGATCTGGACCAGAGCCGAGTCATCCTGCTGCGTCATCTCCAGCGACATTCCGAATTTGTTGCGAGCCGTGACCGAATTAGGATTCGCCTCAACCGCCTTCCGGAATGCCATCTTGGCCCACCGCACTACTCCCTTTCTTTGAAGTATGGTGCCGAAGGCCTCGTGGGCCGTCGCATCATGGGGGGCTATCTTGGAGGTGTTTCTCCAAAGAAAATAATCTTTCCTGAAAATCCTGGCCCTGCTCTGGATAGAGAAAGCATAGAACAAGAGAAGAAGGACAAAGAATAGAGAAAGCGCATGCCCGGCGGTGATCACTATTCTATCAGGGAGCCTGGGGCGTTTGACCTCACTAATCTCCTCACCGGAGGCCGCCAAGTCTCCGGCGGCTTCCGCAGCCTCGGTGGTCTCGCGGCCTGAGGGGAACTCTTCGCTTGGCGCCAAATCAGCCTCAGGCGGCACTTTCTCCCTGGGCTTAGGCTTGGGCAATTTCACCTCCAGCAACTTCTTTTCCCAGCTCACCGCCGCCTCAGCCACCCGACCCAGAATCAGACAGAAACCGATCGAAGGTATATATGCCCACCACTCCTTGACCGAAGCATACAGGGGAACCAGGTTTAGCACCGGTATCAGGCTAACAAGAATCCAGAAGATTCCGAACGAGACCTCTTTTGAGCTTCTTCGCAGGGTCAGTCCCAGCGCCAATACCACCGCAAAGAAGACCAGTGCTCCCCAGAACCTCAGGCTCAACAGAGAGGTAATCGTGGTGACCATCGGGGAGAAATTGAGGTATACCGGAAACACGAATTTCTTGAAGTAGTAGAAGTATATGGCAAACATGGTGATAAATCTCTGGAACAGATTGGCTGGACCGTGGGGCTCGCCGGCACCCAGGTTTCCCAGGACCAGTAGTCGGGCCACCAGGTACAAAACGGTAGCCCCCGCCAACGGGAGGTAGGGGACTATCTTCCTCCTGATCGAATCTTTCTCGGACACGTAATCCCACACGAACAGAAACACGGGCAGGGCCAGTGCCATCTCCTTCGAGAAAAGTGCCAGCAGGTAGGCCACCACCGATCCCCAGAACAGAAGAAGCCGCGGGGTTCCTGAGTGATCTTTCCGTTTGAAGAAAAGAATCATGCTCAGAAGAACAAAAAAACAGGCGATCAAGTCCGTCCTGGCGGAGATCCACACCACCGAGTTGGTATGAATGGGGTGGGCAGCAAAGAACAGAGCTGCCAAGACAGACAGAAGCTGCCTCTTGAAAAGGAGAAAGATCAAAAGATACAGAAGAATGGCGTTTAAGATATGAAAGGCAAGGTTGACTATATGATAACCGAACGTGGTCTTCCCCATCAGATGATGGTTGACGAAATTCACCAGCGTTACCATGGGCCTGTAGTAGGGAATCGGCTCGTAGGTCACTGCGGGGAAAGGTTGGGTGAAAGCCACCTTCAGGTTGCTCCAATCCTGAAGGAAATTCCTCTTTTCAAAGATCAGTCTCCAGTCGTCGGCCGCGAAATCAAAGCCGGTGGTCTTGTAGAAGATCAGAAAGGTGACCGCCGCAATCAAGACTATGAAAATCACATGGCTCCATCCGCTCTTCATGTTAAGACTCCTCCTTTTCTTTTCGGCCCGGCCCCGTTGCCAGGGGTGCCCTGGTCGTTCCCCATGATATTGCGAGCTTTTGGATTTGTCAACAACTTATTGCCACCAAAGAACAAGGCCCTCGACCTGTCCGGCTCGAGGGCTTCCCTTGAAATATCCTCCTGATAGGTTGTCTTCGACATTCTCAGTCTAGGGGTCAGAGACCGGGATCGCGGTCCTGCTCATTCTGCGCTCGGTTCTTCCTCATACTCTTCCCGGTATTCCTTCTCGTAGTCTCCGTAATCCTCGTCATATTCCCCCATGGTCGGTCCAGCCTCAGCGCATTCCTCAGAGCAATAAGCTTCGCCGTCTACCCACATGGGGTCTCCCTCTATTATCTCCCCACATGAAGCACACTTCATTCTCTCTCACCTCCCTGCAAGAAATTGTCCTCTTGCGCCAAAATCAAGGAATCCGCTTCCGTATTTCCGATGACCTGAACAGGCGGAAACCGCCCCGATTTTGATTCTGTATTATACGTTTGGATCGTCTCCGATAAGAAAGGATTTTTCCTCAAGCCGGTCTTCTTGATTTAGGCATCCTTGAGGCGATCGCCGGCCGATTTCCGAAAGATCTGTCGCCGTTGTCACCGCGACCCGATTCCATAACTTTTTCGGCAACTCGGGCCCCAGGGTTTACTATTTCTCCCTGGTTTGGAAGGTTATGCGCTTGGCATCGGGCGGGATCTCCAGCTCGAATTTGTCGGCAGGTATGGGAATGTTGTACTTTCTCTCCAGGAACTTGAGGGTGACCCGATCCTCGGGTTGGGAGCTTACGTTTATGACGCCGGGGGCTTCTCTGTCGCCGCTGGTTTTAAAATCTTTATAGCGTATTTCATAGGTGTGGCCTTTCTCCTGATGACTCCGTCGGCTCCTGGTCAGCCTGCATCTTGCCGGATCGATCCAATATGTTCGCGCCCAATCCTCGTCTTGCGAATCGTACCGAAATGCGTCTCCGTCCCTGCCGGCATACTTCACCGATCGCCCTTTCAAACC
>CAYFQZ010000401.1:0-6141 GCA_964345305.1 uncultured Ignavibacteria bacterium
AGAGGACTCCCGCGGCCAGCGGAATGGCGAACGCATTGTAGCCGGTGGCCCAGGCGAGATTCTGTGTCATCTTCTTATATGTAGCTTTGCCGAACAGGATCAGCGCGGAGACGTCCTTGGGGTTGCTGCTGACCAAGATTATGTCTGCCGTCTCGGCGGCGATATCCGTGCCTGCCCCGATGGCAATGCCAACGTCGGCCTGAGCCAGAGCAGGAGCATCGTTCACCCCGTCACCGGTCATGGCTACGAATTCACCGGCCTCCTGGAGCTGCTTGACCTTCTGCAGCTTCTCATGGGGCAGAACCCCGGCGAAGTATGCGTCGAGGCCGATCTGTTGGGCAACGCTTCTGGCGACTTTTTCATTGTCTCCGGTGAGCATCATGCACTTGATGCCTGCTCTCTTGAGCTGCTGGACTGCATCCCGTGATTCCTCCCTTATCTGGTCGGCCAGGCTGATCAGGCCCACGGGCCGACCATCGATCAGCACGAATGCCTGCGTCCCTTCCTCGCCCGTCTGCGCGCTCGCGCCGACTGACAAGCCTTTCTCCTTCAGATAAGCCAGGCTCACCACTTCGACTTCTCTGTTTTCGACCCTTGCCTTTACCCCCTTCCCGCGGATCGTTTCGAACCCTTCCGCCTCTGGAACATGCAGCCCCTGGCCCTGCGCCTTGCTGATAATCCCTGCCGCTATGGGATGTTCCGAATACCGCTCCACTGCCGCCGCCATCTTCAGTATCTGCTCTTCGCTCACGTCATGTCCGAAGGAGACTATGCGCGAGACACCGAATTTGCCTTCGGTCAGCGTGCCGGTCTTGTCGAACACCACTGCCGTGATCTTTCTTGCGTTTTCGAATGCGGTCCGGTTGCGAATCAGAAGACCCTGCTTTGCCGCCAGCGCGGTGGAGACCGCCACCACCAGAGGAATGGCCAGGCCCAGAGCGTGAGGGCAGGTGATCACCATCACCGTGACCATCCTCTCCAGGCCAAAAACGAACTGCTGGCCCAGGCTGAGCCACACCACCAGCGTGACCGATCCGGCCGATATGGCCAGAAGCGTCAGCCAGAAAGCGGCCCGGTCTGCCAGGCGCTGGGTCTTGGATTTCGTCGCCTGCGCCTCCCGCACCAGATTGACTATTCGGGAAAGGTACGAGTCTTTGCCCGTCCTCTCGATTCTCACCCTCAAAGAGCCTTCTCCGTTGATCGATCCCCCGATCACTCTGTCTCCCTGTCTTTTTTTGACCGGGGTTGACTCCCCCGTGAGGAGAGATTCATCCACGAAGCTTTCTCCCTGGGTGATCTCACCGTCCGCAGGGAACCTCTCACCCGGCTTGACCAAAGCCAAATCGCCGGCCTTAAGCTCGCTCAATCTGACGTCCCTTATATCGCCTTCCTGCATCAGATGCGCCTCTGACGGCATCAATCTGACCAGTTTCTCCAGAGCCCGGGATGCACCCAAAACCGACTTCATCTCGATGAAATGCCCCAGGAGCATGATGTCGATCAGGGTCACCAGCTCCCAAAAGAAGATCTTGCCGGGCACTCCGAAAACGACCGCCGAACTGTAAAAATAGGCCACCGATATGGCCAGACCGATCAAGGTCATCATACCCGGCGACTTTCGTCCCACCTCTTCAAACAGGCCCTTTATGAAGGGCCAGCCGCCGTAGACGAAAACGAAGGAAGACAAAACGAATAGCAGAAGAAGGCTTCCCGGAAACTCGACGGAGAAACCCAACCATTCTTGAATCATAGGGGAGAGCAGAAGTATGGGGATGGTGAATGCAAGACAGACAAACAATCTCCGCTTGAAGTCCTCGATCATCATCCGATGATGAGCCGCGTGATTGTGCCCCGCGTGGCGGTGCCCCACCGGATGCTGCTCCTCCCCTTTCGGATGAGACGCAGGATGATGGTGATGGTGGGCATGCGCGCCAGTCATCTGGTGATGCTGCTTGCCGCTGTCGTGGCTGTGACCTTCGTGTGACTTATTCACTCTTTATCGCCTCTGCTGGACATAAAGTTTGCCTTGCAGCTCGGAAACTGAAGGCTCGGCTTTTGGTCAGGACCTTATCATTACCAGAAGCATCTTGAATCTTCTCTTCGCACTTAAAGTATGCGGCTCATTTGCCGGCATCACTATCATATCACCTGAGGTCAGACGATGGGGTTTGGAAGAGATGGTGATCTCCGCTTCGCCGTCTGCGATATAGACCAGTGCGTCGAATGGTGCCGTGTGCTCGCTCAAGCCCTGTCCTTCATCAAAAGCGAACAGAGTAACCGTCCCGGTTTTTCCCTTCACTATCTCCCGGCTAACCACCGAACCCGCTTGGTAATCTATCATCTCAGTCAGTCTGGCTACCTGCGGCTTAACTTGACCTGCGCCTAGCTCTTTTCTGTTGGGTTTCACTCTTTATCCCTTTATCTTGTGCGTCTCACTTCATGTCGTACCAGTTGCCTGATTCCAGCTCAGTGAAGAAGTGCTTCTTCTCGTCGTTTCTCTTGATTTTTTCCCCGGCCTCTTCGGCCAATTGAAAGTGTTTCTCGAAATCTGATTTGTTCCCAGCGCACGCACTGGCGCGTGCCACGGCCTCGTGTGCGAAGGCGATGTCGAAGTCTCCAATGTTGTTTTCCGTGCATATGTCCAGGCATCTTCTGGAGTGGTGGAGCGCTGGTTGAGGCCTATTGAGAACACTGTAGACCCTGGACAGCTGCCACTCCCCTCTCTCTTTTTCGCGGGACGTTCCGATCTCACCCCAATGATAGCGAGAAGCGTGGGCAGCGTGCATCATGTTATCGTCTTCATCCCTGCTTCTGTTCTGTTCATCCAGAAGGCGCCAGACAAGATTGAAACAGTGAACAGCACACTTCTTGTGTGCTGCGGCCATCGAGAATCTCTCTTCGTCAGCCATGCTCGTATCTCCCGATTTGAGGTTTTAACTGTCGGGTCTTACGTATCACGTTTTCCGCTTTACGATCTGGCTCCTGACAAGCTGAAACTCGCAGCCAGATAGAATGATGGACCCTGCCTTCTGTCCTGCACCGCTATCTTCTCGTACTATCTGTTTCGCCTTTCTTGTTCTTGTAGTCTTTGATCGCCGCGTGAAGCGCATCCGCCGCCAGGTTGGAGCAGTGCATCTTGGCAGGAGGAAGCCCTTCCAGCTCGGTGGCCACGTCGTTGCGGGTCAGCTTCATCGCCTCATCCACGTGCATTCCCTTGGCCAGCTCGGTGGCCATGCTGCTGGTGGCGATGGCCGAGCCGCAGCCAAAGGTCCGAAACTTTATGTCGGTGATGATGTCGTCTTTGACCTTGATGTACATCTCCATTAAGTCCCCGCAGACCGGATTTCCCACCTTGCCGTAACCGTCCGCATCCTCTATAACACCAACGTTTCTCGGATTGGTGAAATGATCCAGCACCCTTTTGCTGTAGCCTATCTGTGCCATATGAATCACACCCCCAGTATTACAGTGGTGAAAGTTGTCTCAGTCGCTCAACGGTCTCCTTGACCGCCTCTACGATCTGAGGCACCTGCCCAAGCGCATTAGATTTTCCCAGGGTAATCACCATGGACCCGTGCGCCTGTTCATGCTTCAGGCCGATGGCCAACAGAACGTGCGATGGCTCCAGGGTCCTGGATGAACAGGCAGACCCGGTGGATACCTGTATCTGGTGTTTCAGATCCAAGTTCAGAAGGATGCTTTCTCCCTCTATTCCCCTGAAGGTGAAGCTGACATGATGAGGCAGCCTCTCTGTTGGATGCCCGGTAAGGTGCGACTCTTCGATCTTGCCGATCTCCTGGATGAGCTTGTCCCTGATCTCTTTGAGCCTCTCGCTCTCCTGGGTCATCTCCTCTTTTGCGATTCTGGCCGCCTCGCCCATGCCAGCTATGCCGAATATGCTTTCCGTCCCCGATCTCAGGCCTCGTTCCTGTCCTCCGCCGGGTAGAATGGATTGGATCTTCAAACCGGGCTTTATGTACAATGCACCCGCTCCCTGAGGTCCGTACATGTCGTTGGAGGAGAGCGTGAGCAGGTCTATTCTGTCCTTCTGCACGTCGACAGGTATGCGCCCTGCCGCGTGAACCGCATCCACGTGGAGATACATTCCCTTCCCGTGCACTATCTCGCTTATCTTCGCAATCGGCTGTACGGTCCCGATCTCTCCGTTGCCGTACATTATCGAAGTTACAGTCGTCTCCTTGGTGATGCTCTGATCCAGCTTTTCCAGATCAACCAGACCGGTCGAATCCACCGGTATCATGGCCAGCTCGAAGCCGCTCTTGACCAGCTCCTTCATCGGATTGAGAACCGAGATGTGCTCTATTGCGCTTGCCGCAACTTTCTTCCCCTTTCCCGCGTTCCGGAGAGCGGTCCCCTTTATGGCCAGGTTGTTTGCCTCGGTGGCGCAGCTGGTGAAGACAACGGAGGTCTCGTTCTCCGCGTTGACCATCTGGGCAACCTTCTTCCTGGCATCCTCCACCGCCGTCCTGCCGATCAATCCTGCCGAATGAAGGGAGGAGGGGTTGCCGAACTCGTCTTTGAGGTACCGCTGAGCGAAAGCCAGAACTCTCGGTTCCAACGGCATGGCCGAAACATGATCCAGGTATATTTTCTTCATAAGAGCACCTCCAAAAGCAAAGGCCGAGCGAGACTCCTTTTTGGTGTCGGATCAGAACCACATGGTGGCGCCGGCCTCCAGCGCCAGATCGTTCAACGTGGCCGCGCCCACTATCTTCACTCCAGGAATCAGCTCCACCTTCTCCCAACCCAGCATCTGCTTGGATGCCTCGCAGACGTAAATCTCGATACCCATATCCAGGGTCTGCTTGATCATCTCCGCAACGCTGGGAAAGGTCCCCAGCTTGATCTGATCGGCCGCGCCCGGCTTAAGAACCTTCAAACCCATTCCCAAGTAATAGACCTTCGGATTGAGATCCATCGCTTGGCCGGTTTGTGCCAGAACCAGCGGCGAATACTGCCTTTCCGGCTGATCGCTGGTCTGCACGTATAATATTGATTTCTCGTCTTTCATCTCAGACCTCCCCTACAGTCACCTGTCATTCAATTGCCTTCATTTCATGCGCCGGATGAAGAAGGTGAGAATGGTGCCCTCCTTATCGAATCTTAGTATCTCGTGGCCGGTCCTCTTGGCCCATCTTTTAATGTCCTCCTCTGCTGCCGGATCATCCGCCTCAACCTTGAGCACCTGTCCTACTTCGATCTTGTCGATCTCTTCCTTGGTCTTGGCAATGGGAATGGGACAGTAGAGGCCGACGCAATCCAGCTCTGCATCCGGAACAATTTCTGAGTTCATACTCTCCATCTCCCTTACTTGCCCGACAACTCGGTCAGCTTGTCTTTCACCTCTTCCACATGTCCTGCCACCTTCACCTTGGGCCATATGTATCTGATCTTGCCCTTCGGGTCTATCAGGAAGGTGCTCCTGACCACGCCCCAGAACTCCCGCCCGTACATCTTCTTTTTCTGCCACGCGCCGTAAGTCTCAAGGACTTTGTGGTCGGGATCAGAGAGTAAGGCTATCTCAAGTTCGTGCTTGTCTGCGAACTTACAGTGGCTCTCCATGGAATCGGGGCTTGTCGCCAAAATCACCGAGTTCAGTTTTTCGAATTGAGCCTTGGCTTTGGTGAAATAGATAGCCTCCATGGTGCAGCCGCTGGTGTTGTCCTTGGGATAGAAATACAAGACCACCCACTTGCCCGCAAAGTCGCGCAGGCATACCTTCTGGTTGTCCTTGTCCGGAAGGCAGAACTGCGGTGCTTTATCACCTATCTTTACCATTGTCCGAAACTCCTACTTCAGCTTCTTCAGGAACTCCACGATCTCATTTATATCCGGCAGCTCGGGTATGGGATAGACCTTGACAAACACGATCTTCCCCTTCTCATCCACGATGATATTGGCCCGCTCGGAGATTCCGCTCTTCTCCCGGAACATGCCGAACAGCCTGGCCACCCCTCCGTGCGGCCAGAAATCCGAAAGAAGAGAAGTGTGCTCGATTCCCAGGCTATCGGCCCACGCCTTCTTGGATGGTATCGAGTCGACGCTCAGGCCCACCGCCACCGTGTTAAGAGAATCAAAGGCTGCCTTGTTATCCTCCAGGGACTTCATCTGCTTGGCGCA
>CAYFQZ010000402.1:0-2146 GCA_964345305.1 uncultured Ignavibacteria bacterium
GGAAACGCTGAAACCGTATTCGCCCTTTCCCTCTCCGCAATACTTTGGAGGCGGTGGAGGATCAGTTTTAATTCGATCCCATGGACAGGAGGAACCCAGGAGGAAGGGTAAAAAGCCTATGAACGCCATCCAATGCCACACTCTGAAATTCAACACATCTTGTACCCTGTTGCGCCGTTTCCCGAGCATTTGGGGCACGCTTTGACCCTCGCAACCCGGCCTATTCTGTGACGCTGGCACCCAAAAGATCCAACAGGTTTTCCAAGCCCACTAATTTCCAGCTTCTGCCGGAGTTGGTTGGTGCTTCTCCTGACTTTGAAGCAGGCCAGTCATGCGCGCCCGGTGGACGCGGCATCGTCTTCGCCGGAGGCGTCCTGAAAACGAATCTCTCGCTTGCTCTTTTTCCCCTTTGCTCCGAAAGCTCCTCGGGCAATGAGCCCCACAACACCAATTCGCATTCCACCACAGCGGAGTCGCCATCAATTGTTATCTTCGGATCGAGAATATCAAAATCCCAGAAGTTGGAATGATGCAAGGGATTGTCGGCCCTGGGAAAGTCTGGTTTCTGCAGTTCGACCTTCCTCTTGTGAGACTGGTCGAAGATGCCCTGCAGTGTTCTGACAATGTCGGCTTTGGACTGGGAAACCTGGCCCTTCGCTGAGATCTCCGGGGCGAGTGCCCTGAGAATCTTGGTGGTGTCTTGCTGCTGAACTCCCTTTCTTATCATGTCCACGGCAAGCTCCACCCACTGCTTGTCAGTCATGATGAGAAAGTGCTGTGCCAGCAGAGAGCTGAACAACATGAGATTGAAGCAGAAGAACAGGATTAAGAGTCTTCGCGGTCTAAGGCTTCCCATATCCTTGTCGGGCCTCATGGATCAGAAATGCGGCTTCCGTCGCTGAGACTCAGACGCGTTATTAACTAGCACCTCTCGCAACCTCTCCTAGAAATATACGTTGTATCCGGTATAATTTGTTTGTATGTTACTTATTGGGATATTCGACAGTAACTGAGGACAAGCCGTTTTTCCCTTTCCGGCTGCAAGCGAGTGCGCCTCGCTTGCATCAGGTCTATGTTGGGATAAGAGGCCTGCCCTGTCGCTGCGTAGCTAAGGCTTGGGAGTGAGTGTGACCTCCAGGTAGTGGGTCTGTCGAGGTAGCACCTGCACCTGGGGCCACACGTAGTCGTGGTAGCCTTCCTTGACCACACGAACCTCATGCAAGCCGGGAAATACTGGTTCAACAACCGCGTTGGTCGTATCGCCTGTATACACGTCGTCCAGGTATATGGCTGCCCCTGTGGGCGTGCTCTTGATGCTAAGCCTGCCTGCGTAATCGCTCAAGTACGATTGAATGAATACCGAGAGGAAGGTGTCCCAGCCTGTCTGGGTGAAGTCAAGCGGGGCGTAAGCGACGGAGTCAAAATGGTCGTGATCCCAGGGGAAATGTATGGAGATGCCGCCGGTGGCGCCGAAATCCGGCTGCTCCTTTTCCAGAAGTACTGCGTCGTCGACCGCTGCCTCCACGGCCTGGGCGTCTGCCTTTATGGTCGAGTTGAGATTTGGCTGGTCCTGGATATTGCGGGAGAACTCCCGGAGATCGGAGTAGACGGAGTCAGTGACCAGTAGAACGCGTGAAAGCTCCCAGGCCTTCCATACTTCGTCCCAATGGGGGCCGGTGGAGTATATCAGGTCAGTGCTCAGATTGGTGACGCGGGTGCCGAGCTGCGCGATCTTGGGAAGGTGAATCAGCACCGAATTGACGCTTTTGGTCGGAGATATGGCTTGAGCCGCGAGGTAGACTCCCTCCACTACCTTTCTGGCAAACTCCCTGACGTTGATCGCTGGGTCGGCCACAAGCTCCGGAAGCCAGTGACCCGATCCCATGATGTTCTCCGGATAATGCTTAAACTGGGAGGCGATCATATATTCGGCTCGCTCCTTTATCTGATATGCAGCCTCCGCTGCGGCCAGGGAGGGCGTGTAGAACCAGACTATGTCGAAGCCAAACCCGGAAAGGGCCGACGAAAACTCCGGCAGAGTCATGCGGCTTCCGTCGCCGTTGACGGCGTCGGAGCAAAGCCCCCTCCAGCCGTTGGCGTGATCATTGATGATCAGCATATAGTGCTCCGCAGAGAAATTCTGCAC
>CAYFQZ010000403.1:0-6440 GCA_964345305.1 uncultured Ignavibacteria bacterium
AGTCGTGTTAAGATTCCCTTAGATGGCGACAACCGAGAACCTCACTGGTCTGCGGATGGGTCCAGAATAGTTTTCAGCTCTCAGAAAGAAGGCGAAGTTCCTCAAATCTGGGTGATGAACTCAGACGGAGGCAGTTTGAGACGACTGACGAGCGAAGGAGGAAGCTATCCTGCTTGGTCACCCGACGGCAGCAGAATCGTTTACGTGAAATACACTCCTTGGGAATACAGCCCGCAGCATGGGCAACTCTGGATAATGAACGCTGATGGAAGCAATAAACACCAATTAACTTTCGATGGGTGGTAACTAAATAGAGAAATAGAAGGCTGAGGAGCTCCTCACCTGGCAAAGTGAAATAAGCTCTCAGCCTCCGGCGGGCACGAAATGAAGGCTGCAAATCCTTGAAGGGAAGTGTAGACCCTGTTTCGCGCCTTATGCCCAATATAAGAAATCCCCCATCAAAAACAACGGGAAAATCGACGTGAGGGAGTATCTCACAGGATTCACGTAACGGGCTGTCTTGTTGTCTCTATTAACAATTGTTCAATGTTAGGCTCAAAAGGAGAAGACAAAGATGTTGAAGAGAAAAGCATTTTCGGTGCTTCTGTCGATTGTGGCGATACTGCTTGTATCGCACCCTCTGGCCCATGGGGATCGAAGAAGCGAAATATATAGAGAGATTATAGTAATGTTTAAAGCTGATGTTCTTCAATTCCCCAAAGGACTGGATAGTGGAAACTTGGATCAAGTCCAAATTTCATCCCCACGGATTGCAACTCTTCTAAGGGAGCACAGAACAGAAGTAATTCTGAGGGCCTTTCCAGACTTTCAGTTGGCGGACACGTTAGGGTTCACTCCGGATGGACAACCGGTTTATCTTTGTGATCTGTCCCACATATATAAGATAAGGCTGTCAGAAGAAAGTAGTCGGGATAGTCTAATCCGGGATTTAACGACTCTTAGAGAGGTGGTGTATGCAGAACCAAACGGCATGGCTCAACCGGCCTCACCGCTCTATCCTGACGACCCCTTGTTCGAACAGGGTTACCAATGGGCGCTTCATAACTATGGACAGAGTGGAGGAACCGCCGATGCGGACATAGATGCTCCCGAAGCCTGGGAGATAACTACCGGGAGTTCCAATGTGAAGATTGGGATCATCGATGGCGGCGTGGACAATTCGCACGAGGACCTAAACGGCAAGGTTTCGGGCGACGCAGGCTGGGGATGGGGCGGACATGGGTTTCATGTGGCAGGAATTGCTGCCGCTAAGACGGACAATGACATCGGAATAGCGGGGGTGGACTGGAACGCTCGAATAATATCTCAGAGGATCGACCAAGCGGACCATGAGGGAACATACAATGCCATCATGGACGCAGTCAATGCAGGTGCCGTTGTGCTTAATAACAGCTGGGGCCACGATCCGCCAGGAGAATACTCGACCACCGTCAGACTAGCCTTTGCCAATGCCTACAAACTAAATACAGTTGCTGTAGCGTCCATGGGTAATGACGCCACATCGCAGGTCCAATATCCGGCTGGATACGGACAAGGAATCATCGCCGTGGGAGGAACAGACAGGTTCGACGGTCAGTACTCCCAGTCGAACACGGGTAATCACATAGATGTATGTGCGCCAGGCGTCGATATTATGAGCTGTGTGCCTTTCCCAACGGAGTGGGGCTACTATGTGCCTTGGAATGGTACTTCGATGGCTGCACCCCACGTCTCAGGTCTGGCAAGTCTGCTCAAAGGATATGATCCAGACCTTTATAACGACGATATTGAGCAGATAATACGGATTTCCGCCGACGAGGTTCCTCAGATGGGTGGGCAAGAATGGACACCAGAATTCGGAAATGGTCGGATCAATGCCCGAGCTGCATTAGACTTGCTCCAACCTCCGAACTACCTGGCTCATTGGACAGCAACTAGTGGCTATCAGGCGGGTGTTACCGATTGGTACACCGCATGCTTTTCCGGGGTCTCCGGTTTGGCTCCCGGAATATATATTGTTAAGAGGTACGACATGCGACATGATGTAACCTTCCCTCAACCTTTTACCTCAACTCCTCACGCTTGGGGAAGAGGAGTTGCCACTGTCGGCTTCTCGCCTGACGAACTGAATTACGGTATGGGATACTGTGAGTTCATTTCTGTGACTTCTACTGGTGGCACTCTTCGGACTTGGGTTTATGATGTGTATACGATTGATGCCGATAACGTAGGCTGGATACCTTGCGCTCGGGAAAATGTGTATTTTGCATATTCTTTATTGGGCCAACCCAATCTTCTTGCACCTTCGCTTTCAGTAAACTTAGTACAGGAAAGCGATAACCATTACTTTCACCTTACCTGGGCAGACGAAAACGAGTTCCACGAAGGCTACAAGCTTGAGTGCAAGAGGGGTGGAGGATGTTGGGAGTCGGTGATTGATCTTCCCTCTACCTGTGACTTCTACAACTACACTCCCATGTGGGGCTCTCAAATGCACTATTTCCGAGTAAGAGCCAATCTGGGAGAAGTTGTATCTAGTTGGAGTAACGAAGTGAATATTCTCAACGTTCCCAATGCCCCAGCTACTGTGCAAGTGAGTCTAAAGCAAGTCTGTGGTTGGCCCGGCAACGACAAGCTATTGCCGCAGCTCGCGGGAGAGCCGTCTTCTTCTCACGAGGATGTTGTTCTCGCGGATTCGTCGGAAACGCACTGTGATAACGCCCCCGCGCCTGAACCCCAGCCACCCTGCTTCCCCACTAACAAGGCTTATGTGTCGTGGGATCCTCCGGAGTATCAGGTCGAGCCGGTAGAGTACTACAAAGTCCGGCTTCTACTTTACATCGGGGGAATACCGGCAGTTTATTGGGCTGGACCATACTCTGCGGAGGCTTGCACTCTCTGCCTGTGGCCCAACAAGCAGTATTGGGTAAACGTAGTGGCCTACGCCTTGGGCCTACACAGCGACGAGGTAGCAAACACCAAGTCTGTTACGACAGGTGAAACGGTGGTCTGCACTGATTACGATCACAAAGGTACACTTCCCGAAACTCCCGAACCAGGCGAGCCTACGATTCAGGCTAGCTCGGCTCCAAGCGACGACTTGCAGCTTCACAACCGCCCGAACCCGTTCAACCCCGAAACTGACCTTTCCTACAACCTGCCCGACGACTGCACAGTCAGATTGGTGGTCTACAACACGCTCGGTCAGAAAGTCCGGGTTTTGGCCGACGAGCACCAGCAGGCAGGCCTCAAGACGATTCACTGGGACGGGAGAGACGATGGCGGAAATGAATTGGCCAGCGGCGTTTACTTCTGCCGCCTGCAGGCCGGGCGCCGCAGCGCCACCAAGAAGATGATACTGATGCGGTGAATCCACCTTTTAGCTAACCGTGCCCCGGTTTGCGAAGGCCGGGGCATTTCCTTTCGCGACAACTCGGTTCAGATCGAGGCCTTCTTATTCCCCCGTTTGCGATTTTCCAAAAGCCCTCTGCATGATTTGACAAATCAACCCGGTCTGCGGCATCCAAACAGCCGGCGGAATTGTATAATAGCCTGAAAATGTATGTTGACAATTCGGGTCAAGTAGGTATATTTTGGGCGTCCGAGACGAAGCGCAGGTCAGGCTGTCGCTTCCAACAAACGCGCTTGCACGCTTCGTATGTGTCAAGGAGGAAAATGGTGAACGACCGGTTGACAGCATGGTACCAGAGACGGGATAAGCTTACCATCTGGCTTTCCGTCCTTGTGTTCTTGATCAGTTTCGTGGTCTATTTGAAGACCATGGCTCCCACTGCATCCTTCTGGGACTGCGGGGAGTTCATCGCCTGTTCCTATATTCTGGGTGTACCCCATCCTCCGGGGACGCCGCTTTTCATCCTGATCGGGCGCCTCTTCTCCGTCCTGCCCCTTTACGGTGAAATAGCCGCCAGGGTCAACTTCATCTCGGTCTTGAGCTCCGCCCTTGCGGTCTGGCTCTGTTTCATTCTGATAGCCAAACTGATCAGCTATTGGCAGAAGGGCGAACCCAGCCTTTGGATGAGAATCGGAAAGTACATGGGTGCGCTGTCCGGCAGCCTCTTTCTGGCCTTCTCCGACACCTTCTGGTCCAACGCAGTGGAGGCCGAGGTCTACGGCATGTCCATGTTCCTCATGCTCTTGATCCTCTACCTGGGCCTCGTGTGGATGGATCACCGAAAGACTCCCAGGGGCACCAAGCTTCTCATCCTGATCAGCTATCTGGGGTTCTTGTCGTTAGGAATTCACATGACCGTATTCATGATAATGCCCGCCATCTTCCTGTTGGTGCTGCTGGTCGACAGGGAGAGACTCCGGGACTGGCGCTTCTGGATAACCGCCTTGGTCCTGATGCTGGTCATGCACAGCGTGGATCCGTTTCTCATCGCCATGAGCACCTGGTTCGTGATTTCTCTTCTGCTGATGGGCGCATCGAGCAAGAAGAAGGCGGCCGCGCTGGCCTTCTCCATCATAGTGGTGGCGGCGACGGCCTATTCGGTGCAGCTGTTCATTCCCATCCGATCCTCTCTGGACCCGGCCATAGACGAGAACGATCCGGATGACTGGCCCTCATTCAAGGCCTTTCTGGAGCGCAAGCAGTACGGCCAGGAGAGCATGATAAGCAGGATGTTTTACCGGCGCGGCACCTGGGCCAACCAGTTCGGCGCCAAAGAGAGAATGGGCTTCTGGGGATTTTTCCGGGAGCAATACATGGACAAATCCTTGTGGTTTATCCCCATCTTCTTGGGACTTTTCGGCATCTGGGAACAGATCCGGAGGAGAAAGAACGAGGGGGTGGTGCTCCTCTTCCTTCTGCTGGCCTGCACCGTGGGTCTGGTGCTTTATATGAACTTTGCCGACGGCACCAAGCCGGACAAGCTCACCGGTGAGATCATACACATCGAGGTGAGGGACCGGGATTATTTCTTCCTCCCCGGCTTCATGTTCTTCGCGCTGACCATGGGGCTGGGCGTGGCCTCCCTGCTGGAAAGTCTGGGCAGCTGGCTGGAAAAGGCCAAGAGGTCTCTGGCCCGACCGGTGGTTGGAGGTCTGTCCCTGCTGATATTGCTTTTGCCCATCATGCCGGCTCACCGCGGCTTTAATTCGCATAACAACAGGAGCAACAACTATCTGCCCTACGACTACGCCTATAACCTCCTGAACTCCTGCGATCAGGATGCCATCATCTTCACCAACGGAGACAACGACACCTTTCCCTTGTGGTTTTTGCAGAACGTGGAGAAGGCCAGACAGGACGTAAGGGTGGTGAACTTGAGTCTGATCAACACCAAGTGGTATATAAAACAGATGAAGCACCAATGGGGAGTCCCGATAAGTTACACCGATAGGGAGATAGATCGGTTGAGTTATGCCCGCACTGCGGATGGCAAGGTACTGCGAGTCCAGGATCAGATGATCGACAACATAATGGAGACCAACAAGTGGAAGTATCCCATCTACTTTGCGGTCACCGTGGCCAGCGAAAACAGGATATATCGCGGAGAACCCATCGATGACCATCTGAGGATGGAAGGGATGGCCTATCGCGTGGTCAGAGAGGAAGGACAGCTGTTGGTGGAGCCTGACATCATGCGGGACAAGCTCTTTAATGTGTTCCGGTTCAGAGGAGTGGGCGATCCCACGGTGATCAAAGACGAAAACGACTATCGACTTCTGGCCAACTACACCTCATGTTTCCTGGGGCTGGCGGACACCTTGAGAAGGGCCCAGAGATTCGACGAGGCAATCCACGTGGCCAATAAGGTATCCGATCTTCTGCCCTACGATTGGCGTCCCTATGCTTACCTTCTCCAACTCTTCGCCGAATCCAGCCAGCCCGACGATTCCGTGCAGAGAGTCGTTGCGCGAGCAGAAGAAATGGTGAAGGAATCCGACGCGCTGGCCGAAGAGGACTTCATCGAAAGGCTGTATTTCAACCTGGGTTACACCTACAGAAAGTACGGGGAAGTCCAGAAGGCCATAGATTCAATGAATAAGATACTTACCATCAACCAGACCTTTGAACCCGCCCTGGAGGCTTTAGTCAGCATCTACTATGCCGAAAAGAATAAAGACGATCTGACCAAGTTGTTGGAAACTTGGGTACAGAACAACCCGGACGACGCTAGGAGAATGAGCATGCTGAACCAGATCAGGTCGCCCGAGTTCAAGTTTATGGACGCTCCTCCACAACCCTAAATTCGGTCCGCGGGCGGTCGGCGGTCCATCGCGGACGAGACCTACGTTGTTGAACATACTGGCGCTAAACTGGGAAGATCTCTCCAATCCACAGGCGGGGGGGGCGGAAGTTCACCTCCAAGAGATATTGAAGCGAATCGCTGGCAAGGGTCACAACGTCACCCTGCTATGCAGCGGCTGGACCGACTGCAAACCCGTCGAGGAAATCGAAGGGATCAGAATCGTAC
>CAYFQZ010000404.1:0-6726 GCA_964345305.1 uncultured Ignavibacteria bacterium
CTCCCCGGAAGTGTCCGCCGACGGGGCAAGTTCCAACTGCTGCTCAGTCTTAGTCTGAGGTGAGGCCGTCGGGATCAAAATCACGGAGAAGACCAGAACTGCCAATGCAAAGCGCAAGGTTCTCCACATTTTCGTTTGACCCTCCTGACTGAATCTCAGAGCGAGAGCGACACCTGGATCAGGCGCCCGATCTTGAGACTTGATTGCTAACTTCTGAGTTTTTCCAGAATTTCCTTTGCGACCTTTTTGCCGGAGAGAAGCATGCCCCCAAAAATGGGGCCCATGCGGTGGGAGCCGAACACTGCGTTGGCCGCCATGCCTGTCACGTAGACATTCGGGAAAGCCTCTTTGGAATTCTCCACCACCTCTCTTTCACCCATCTCCGCCCACATGGGTTTCTCGCCCACCACGTCGCCGGTGGAGGTGAACAGCTTCGGCCCGATCTTTCTCACAATAATCCTGATCAGCTCGGCCGGATGACCGGTGGCCTCGACCAGATATCTGGAGCGTATGGTCAACGGGTCCACGTGCAGATTGGCCATCTCCACGGCCGACCAGTTCAACACCAGCCCGCAGACCTTCTCCCCTTGGAGCATCACGTCTTCCACGCTGATCAGGTTGAAGACCTTGGCCCCGGATCTGGTTGCTTTGGAACACAGGGTAGATATGCATTCCACAGCATCGGCGGTGTAGTACCCTTGCTGGTAGGTGCTGCTGGTAATCCCCAGCTCGTCCAGGATGGCCTTTCCTGCCGTTCCCACCACCAGCTCATTGAACATCATCCCTCCGCCCCACATGCCTCCGCCGATGCTCAGTTTTCTTTCAAACACCGCCACCTTGATTCTTTCCCGGGCCAGGTAATATGCGGCACAAAGGCCCGCAGGTCCCGCACCCGCAACGGCCACATCCACCTCCGAGTATTCCAGAAGCTTCTTATGATAACTCTCTATTATGGCCCTGGTGATTACCACATCATCCAGCTTCATAAGGGCGTCTCCTCCGGGGTCATTTCAGTCCCAAGACCGCGCGATAGCCGACGATGTCCAGAAAGCCGTGTCCGCTGATGTTGAAAGCGATCACTTTCTTCTCGCCGGACTCTTTGCACTTCAGTGCCTCATCTACGGCACAGGCAATGCTGTATGCAGATTCCGGCGCGGGCAGATAGCCTTCGGTCTGGATGAACAGCTTGGCCCTTTCAAAGACGTGCTTCTCGTCCTGAGGATAGGCCACGGTATCGATGTATCCCTTGTCTCTCAGCAGGCTGAGGATCGGAGAGCAGCCATGATACCTCAATCCATCGCCCCTGATGGGTCCCATGTTCACCTGATGTCCAAGGGTGTACATTTTCAGCAAGGGAGTCTGCTCGGCATAGTCAGCGAAGTCGTACTTATATTCTCCTTGGAGGTTGGGGGCTACCTGACTTTGGGCTGCAATAAACTTGATCTTTTTGCCTTCTTTTAAAACGTCGTGCATGAAGGGTATGGCAAATCCTCCGAAGTTGCTTCCGCCTCCCAGGCAGGAGATAACCATGTCCGGATAGTCGTCGAGCTTCTCAAACTCCGTCTTGGTCTCCAGGCCGATTATGGACTGATGCATAAGTACGTGATTCAGTACCGAGCCCAGGCAATATATGGCCTCATCGTCCTTTATGGCATCCTCCATCCCTTCGGAGATGGCGATTCCCAGAGAGCCCGGGTGATTGGGGTCCTTTTCATATAACGTTTTCCCGAATTCCGTCTTGTCGCTGGGGGAAGCGTATACCTCTGCTCCAAAAAGCTCCATCAGGTTCCTTCGATCGTGCTTCCAGTCGTACACGGCTCGGACCCAAAAGACGGTGCACTCCAGGCCGGCAAGGGCAGCTCCGTAAGAGAGGGCGGTACCCCACTGCCCGGCTCCGGTTTCCGTGGTAAGTCTCTTGTAACCCTCCTTCTTGGCATAGTAGGCCTGAGCCAGGGCAGTATTGACCTTGTGACTGCCGGTGGGGCTGTAGAACTCCGCCTTGTAATACAGCCGGGCCGGAGTGTCCAACGCCCTCTCCAGGTTCAAAGCTCTGAACAGCGGCCTGGGGCGGCCGGCCTGATGGTAGATGTGCTGCAATTCCTCCGGAATGTCAATCCACCTCTGATCGGAGAATTCCTGCTTCAGGCATTCGGCCAGCAGTATCTTGGGAAGGTTCTTGAGCCTTGATTCACCGCTCTCAGGGTCCTGCGGAGGGGGAAGCGGCTCCGGCAGATCGGGGAGTATGTTGTACCAGCGGGTCGGCATCTCCTTTAAGTCCAGGTTCACCTGTCGTTGATCGGTGGGCATAGCTGCATCTCCTTTGGATTGTTTAGTTGCTGTCTCGTAATCCGGAATTCAGAAAACCGTAATGATCCAAGACTAAAAGCGGGCGGGAATTCAAATCTTTCCACCCAGGCTCTCGAAATTTATGAAGTCCGCATAGTGAACTATCATGGCCTCCGCGCTGCGGTAACCGCCGTCTCCTTCCTTGGCATGAGTGGCGATCATATGAACGACCTCTTCCGGCAGTCCGTGCTTGTAGGCCAGAGCAGCGCCGGAGAAAGGATGCCTCAATAGCTCGCCGGTTCTGCTCTTTCCCACCTTGCCTCCCTCCCTGGCATATTCCAGGATCTTTCCCACGTCATGGAGAAGGGAGCCAGCCAGCAAAATATCGAAGTTGATCTTGACCCGATCGCCGTACGAATCAGTCAGCGCTGAAGCGATCTTCATGGCGGTCTGAGCCACGGCCCTGGTGTGCGCGATGAGGTCAATCCTGCAATCAGGTATCAGCAGCGTAAAAGGGATGCTCTGGACCTCGTCGATTTTCCAGTCGCTCTTCCGTATCGCCTCCTCCCAGGCAGACACCACTTGATCTCTCAGGCTTTTCTCCTTTATTTCTTCGATTTCGGGAAAGAGATTCGCGATTTCCGCTTTCATCGGAATCCTCACTTTAGGAGGCATATATTACTGATTTTTCGGGAAATTGCAACAAAAATCTCAAAGCTATTCACAGGCGCAATCGGAGACAGGCGGCGGATCGTAGCACGACCCCGGCTCCGCTGAGAAAGGGCCGGTCTTTACGCTGAGCCGTTACCCACCATCTCGGAAAAGTGGTTGCTCCGAATGACTCAAGACCGTTTTTCCTTGGCAGACTTGTCCGAGTCGGAAAAACGAAGCTGGAGGATGATACGGGCAGATTCTACTTTTTCCGCTTGAGTTTGAAATCAGCCTTTAGGTAGCCGACTTTCCTTTTCTGATGATCATGGATCGAAGGCGAAACCCAATCACCCAGTTGCTTCAATTGTCGTTTGGTGAGAACGCCCAATCGCCTGTACGTTTCGATTGCCGCGGGAGCGATTGCTCTTCTCGAGCCATCCAGTATCTTGACGGCCACGCCGCGGCCTCTGTCGACAAGCACGGCGCAATGCAGCGCCTCCGCCCCGGCTTTGGCCAGGACATTGCCCTTGCTCGCCTTTGCCAGATCGTAGTCCAGCCTGCCTCTTCCCGAAACCATCTCCGGATACCTCCACATGGAGTCAGCCACCACCTGCAGCGACTGAGAAGTGATTGGGCTGCCAGAAGCGAAACTCCCCAGTTTGGAGAATCCGATGGCCATGTTTCTTAAGGGCAGTGCGAACGTGGGTGCACCACATCCTTCTATTCCCACTGCGATCCTTCGCTGCGGGAACTCGCAGAGTTCAGCGATCCTCTTCAATATGAGCTTCTGGACCGGATGAGTCCGGCTCAGGTAGGTTTTAAGGTTCCAGCCTTCGTAAACACATACCGCCAGCATGCCGGCATGTTTTGCCGAGCAGTTGTGCTGGAGGCTGGAGAATCTCCTTCTTCTGCGAGGCGTGACGCCCAGGGCGGTATAATAGTGGGGAATGTGGGTGCCGCACTGAAGATAGCTCTTGTTCAAACCTATCTTCTTCAGGATACTTCGTACCAGACGAACGTGCTTCTTCTCCCCGTTGTGTGAGCCGGCGACGATGGCGATCTCCTGCTGAGTGAAGCCAAATGCCTCAGCCGTACCGGATTCCACAACCGCCAGAGCCTGAAAGGGCTTGGCGGATGATCTCAGGAAGGTCACAAAATCCGGGTCACCGGCCCGGAACAGAAGCTTGCCCGCGTCGTCCACAACGGCGACTGCGCCTTGATGGACACTCTCCACTGTGCCATTTCGATAAACCTTGACCAGAATATCCATCATCTCGGCTTCAATTTACACCAACCGGGCAAAAGTCCAAAGAAAAAAAACCGGTCTGTTGCCCTGGCTGTTGAGGGATTGATCTGCCGGAGTGGTTCCGGTGTCGACCGGACCTCCAGCCGAAATTCCTTGACGACCGTTCTAATAGCCGTTAACTTCAGACCGTAACTTACATTGAGTCTACCTTGCTGGAAAGCCGAATTAAGAGGAATCGATGGAAGGCTTCAGTCGCATTCGGGGACGATTCAAAGACCTGTGGGAGAGAAGAAAGAAACCTCTCGTAGTCTGGAGCGCGATTTTCCTTGTCTTCGTCATTTTCCTGATCATAGGGATCAAGACTCTGAGTGCCTATCGCCAGGACCTGCCCTCTCTGGCCCAGCTACACAACATAGAGCCCAGCCTGGTTACAAAGATATATGCTGCTGATGGAACGGTGATCAAGGAGTTTTACGCGGAACGCCGCATACTCACGCCTCTCGGGCGAATGCCGCCCCATCTCATAGATGCGGTCCTGGCAACGGAGGATCGACGCTTCTTCGATCACTGGGGGGCCAACCTGTTGGCCATGGGCCGCGCTCTATGGCATAACTTCTGGGCCGGAAGACGCGTTCAGGGAGCCAGCACCATCACCCAGCAGCTGGCCCGGACCCTCTTTCTTACGCCGGAGAAGACCATCTCCCGAAAGATAAAGGAGGTTTTGACCGCGATCAAGATCGAACGGAACTACACCAAAGAAGAGATTCTGGAGATGTATCTGAACCAGTGCTACTTCGGCAGAGGAGCTTACGGCGTGCAGGCCGCGGCTCAGCTCTACTTCGGCAAAGACGTGGAGGATCTCACCGTCTCGGATTGCGCTGTTCTTATCGGCATTCCCAAGAATCCCAGTCGGTATTCTCCCATAACCCATCCAGAGCTGGCGCTCGGAAGAAGGAACGTAGTCTTGGAATCCATGAGAGGGCACGGCGAACTTTCGCAGGTACTGGCGGATTCCCTGAAACGGCTTCCCCTGGAGATCAGTCCCACGCCCGCCCCGCTGGGCGAGGCTCCCTATTTCACCGAAATGGTCAGACAATACGTGGAAAGAGGATACGGAGAGGACAGTCTTTACCGAGCCGGATTGTCCGTCTACACCACACTGGATCTCGAATTACAGACGGCCGCAGAGGAGGCTCTGGCAAGCGAGTTAGATGCCAGACAGCAGCAGATGGAGCAGAGTCATTCGTTAAGTGACACCGTTTACGCGGTCGTGGTTGTCGACTCCACCGGCGGAGAGCCGGTGATGAAAAGGCAATACCGGGAGATTCAGGGTGCGCTGGTGGCTATCGACAACAAAACCGGTGCCGTTGTGGCTCTGGTGGGAGGTAAGGACTTCGGCCGGAGCCAATGGAATCGGGCGGTACAGGCGACCCGGCAGCCCGGCTCTGGCTTCAAGCCGTTCATCTATACGGCGGCCATCGACAACGGGGCCAGGCCCATCGATATCATGTACGACATACCCATCGTTCTAACCGGGGATGACGGCAAGGAATGGAGCCCCCAGAACTTCGATGAAGTCTTCCGTGGCCCGGTCACTCTGAGGCACGCCCTGGCCAAGTCGATAAACGTGGTGTCTGCCAAGCTGATTCAGAAGGTCACCCCTCAACAGACGATCTTCTTTGCATCCCATATGGGGATAGGCACTCCCCTGAATCCGTTCCCATCCCTGGCGCTGGGCACCTCCGACGTCACGCTTTGGGATATGACGGCGGCGTTCTCTGTTTTTCCTAACGGCGGAATAAAAGTGGAGCCGAACTACATCCTCAGAATAACCGACCGGTACGGAAAGGTTCTGGAGGAAAACAAATTCTCCAGCCGGGAAGAGGTGCTCTCCGCCCAGACGGCCTACATCATGACCACCATGCTTCAGTCAGTGGTCGACAGAGGCACCGGTTACGGCGCAAGGGCCCGAGGGTTCACCCGGCCCGCCGGCGGAAAGACCGGCACCTCAGACGACTGCATGGACAACTGGTTCATCGGGTTCACTCCCCAAATCACCGCCGGAGTATGGATCGGATACGACGACAAGATCGTCATCGGCGAGAATGTCACCGGGGCGCACACCGCCCTTCCCGTATGGACCGACGTCATGACGAAGGCGCACGAGAATCTGCCGGTGGAGGGTTTCAAGATGCCCCCCGGAATTTTCTTCAGAACCGTCTGTCTGGAGAGCGGACTGCTGGCCACTGACAAATGTCCTAGAATAATTACCGACGCCTTCACCGAGCGAACCGTGCCCCAAGAAGTCTGTAATCTGCATCCCTCGGATGGAGCTCCAGATTCCATCGTCACTGTGCTGTTCAAGGAAATACAGCAGGTTCCAGAAAAACAGGAAGGGATCCTGTTCTAGCTCGGTCCGCCGTAACCGATTGGTCTCGTACCCAAAGAGCTCTTCCAAGCGATAGGGGGTAACGGTCAAGCCGCAGACAAAAAAACCCTGGGAGTCCCGACTGGGGACCTCGGGGTTTTTCGTGTGACCGGCT
>CAYFQZ010000405.1:0-2367 GCA_964345305.1 uncultured Ignavibacteria bacterium
CTCGCTTAAAGCATGTCTTCAGTTCTTTCAGCAGATTACGCATGGCTCGGTTCGGTGGATGAAAAGGGTTGGTTCTAAGTTGCATAATCCTCCGGCGAGAGGCGTCCGACTTTTCTCTCCTGCAAGGTTAGGTCACCGAAATGCCGACGGGGATTGCCGCACATCCAGCATGAACATATCTTAGGCGTGCGAGTTGAGATTCCAAGCCGACGATCGGTCAGGAGTGGGTGCTCGCGGGAACGAACCCGCCAATAATTCTTGCGCCGGTTCCTGAGGCGCCTGAAGTGATGCCGGCGCAGCGCGCGTCTACTGGATTTGTCCACATTCATACCATATGCTCCAACGTTCTGGTATGGTTTGGGATAAGAAAGTCTGTCTGGCTTTACACCGGTCTCAGACACCGGCTGTTCTGCGCCCACGCTAACTCGTCTTAGAATCAGACAAATGAGGAATTTCAGAAGCACGGGCGTTCTAACATAGCGCTGCTCATCTTCCCTGAGTTTTCTTGCTTGGCAGCAGTCTCAGGTTCCCTTCAGAATCTACCAGCGGACACAGCTGGTCCCTGGGAAACTGGTCGTACGCTCCTAACTCCCTGCATATCGCCGTTACATATTGCCCGGGCCGTCGAGACTCATCGAACGACCAGTAGTCTACGACGAACACTGTTGAGCCTTTCGGGTGGTAAAGACTGATCATCGCTCCGTCTCTGAGGTCGAGGATGAACTTCATCCAACTCTTGGCAGAAGGTGTTTCGATTCCGTTTTGCCGTAATATAGATCTGTACCTTTCAACCTTTTTGGTGCTCCAATGAAGTCGGTCACCTGCAGCCCTGAGCCGAACTCGGCCGGAGTCTGCACCGTTCACCAACTCCCTCACAAAAAGCGTGCCGCATACCTCGCGCAATGCGTCCAGCACTTCCTGCGGAGTCAATCCAGCATGGACTATCTCGTCGGTTCCAATCTGAAAAACGAGTCTTGCCATGGCGGGACATCCGACTTCACTCTTGGGGACAAAGCGCCCTGACCATTCAGGGGCACCGGACAGGTAAACTCCGGCAGTGTGCCAATCTCCCGCAAGCAAGTCGGAGACCTCGAATAGGTCTGCAAAGGGGCTCAATGTGGGTGACGCCTCCAGCATCTCGTAAGCTGGAGTCTTTCGGATATCGTCTTGGGTTAACTCGACGCTGGGTAAAGGCCGCGGAGCATGATCTCGTTTTTCGATCAGCTCAAGTTGATATTCCCTTATGGCTCGGAAAGGTTGCTCCGCGAACTCAGGAACCTCGGCCAGTGCCTCGAAGTGCCTTCTGGCTTCATCAAATCTCGACAGTCGTCTGAAGATCTCGCCGATGAGGACCTGTGCGTTTTTCCAGTCCTCATCTCGTTCCTTCGTCTTCTGCATGAACCTCTGCATGTTGGCTAGACAGTTCTCAAGATAAGCCCGGTGTCGCTGGGGCGCCTCGCCTTCAACCTGCCACGATGCTTTCAGATATGCGTATCCAACGGCGAAGTCTCCGAAACCCATGTGAGTTAGGATATGCGCAAGTAGGAAATAGGTCGTGTGCTTCTCGTTTACCAATTGCCCGTACTGATCCGACTGAAGGAAGTCCCGTAACTTCTCCCGTTTTTCGGAAGTTAAATCGTCTTTGTAGAGTACGAAGTTGCACTGTGGACAAACAGCCAGACGCCACGGTGCCTCTATAGGGCCGAGGGGCTTGAAATCGAGGCGAACTCCGAATTTGGTCCCAGAGAGATCCATTTCCGCCTTGAATTCGGTTCCGCATATCGGGCACGTCTTGTCAACGAGCCCCTTGGTATGCGCGAGGGCTAGTGACGGTAAGAGAAGAAGCCATGCGGACAGTACGGCGCTCTTCACCATGGGGTTCAGTTCCTGATTAAGTGCTTGTGTACGATTTGTGCAGCATACCGATTCATTCTAAATAACGCTAGACACATTTCGGTAAACAGTCAAGATCGATTGTTGCTTGGCTAGACGCAGTGATCTGGCTGAGAAAAGGGGTGAATCGCCCTTATTGCTCCTTTGCGAATCGCCCAAATCATCTACTTGCCACCCCGCGATACTCCTGAACGCATTTCTTGTAGTCGGATCTCCAGGAAAATCCCTTCCGTTTATATAGTGTATTATAATAACTCGCACCCTCTTGTCAAGGCTCTTTGGGGAGTCTTCCAACTGGATTTGAACTCGTGTCCCCACAATGTAACGACGATACACCTGCCCCACGAACTTGCCTCTCTGTCCCCCACGCGTAAACTCCCAATTTCGCTACATAGTCCCTCCGCTCCTGATAGAAAGCTAAGACAAGAGGACTAAATTTCTCACGCCCCGCCCCCTCGTGGTCTCAACACTCAT
>CAYFQZ010000406.1:0-14842 GCA_964345305.1 uncultured Ignavibacteria bacterium
TTGTGCCGAAATTTATATCCGTTGCCAACTGGATCTGGAATTTCCGAGGAATTTCAGTGCCGGGCCCCTGCACAGACCATTGGAACGTGGGCGTGGCCGTGATAACCTTGCTGGAATCACCAGGGGCCTGTAAACCTACCAAGGTTAGAGCCTTTGCCTGGTGGCTTGCCGGCCCGGATGACCAGAGGGCAATCCCCAGCAGAAACATAAGACAGAGACTAAGAGAACGTTTCATAACAACTCTCCTTTTAGGTTTAGCTTATCCTCTCGCGAAGGAGCAAACTCTATCCTTCGGATTTTAGTCCTGTAATGATATACTCCTTCCGTGCTTATGTCAAGGAATTTTAGAACTTTTTTCAGACACGCAGGATCGAAGTTCGGCCGTTATCGGTTGGCCTCTCTCCGCTTAGCGGAGTGGATTGTGTCCGGGTCGGAAGGGAAGGATAGCCGAAGCAATTACAGTCCGTTTGATTAAACCAACGGGGTTCGACCCACCTGGAAATAGTGCGAATAGTTGCGTGGCCGAGTGCGGTCTTGTCACTCCAACGAATGGCAGGAGTCCTGAACGTTCTCCCGCACCAATGAGAGAATATTGGATAGGTTGGAGTGGACGTCGGAAAGCAAATTGGCAAAATGCTTCAAGAGCTCGGCGTACTGCCATTTGAGGGAGAAAGCTTCCGGCGGGAGATCGAATATCTCCAGAAGAGTCTTCTTGGAGATCTCGTCAACGTACCTTAAAACCAGATAGGGATACTCAGGAAGATCTACCTCCTGAAGTTCCCCCCGGCTGAGCCTTTCCTTATATATCTCCACCTTCTCCAAGATGACCGTGCCGAAGCACCAGGAAGACATGATCACTCCCAGATTGGAATCGTCCGCGTAGTAACCGTATATGTTCTTCAGAGCCACCTCAATTATTATCTTTCTGGCCCAATAGTAGGCCAGAGTTTCCTCCCGCTTTGGATCGCAGGCGTCCCGTTTCTGGTTCAAGCTCTTCAACTCCTTCAGGCATCTCTCCTCTGCCCTCTCCAGAAAAGAGTAGAAGTCCTCGAAATAGACCTTCACCCCTTCAGTTACCGTGTTGATGTAATATCCCCTCTCGTCCATTCCCACCTTCGGCTCTCTGGTCTTCTTGAGTTTCTCGTCTGGAAAGCCCCTCTTTACGCCGACATTCAGAGTTCTTGTCATATCAGGATCCTTTTCATAAAGAGCTTCGGTTTCACCTACCGAAAAAGCAAAAAATATGCCTCCGGCCAAACAGCTTGAAAGAGCAGCGATGATCGGCTTAACGCGTTGGTGATCAGAAAGTTAATTCTGCAACAAACCGAGAGGTTTACGATTCAGGAAGAGCCGGACCATTGCAATCGAGTTCATATTCTCTGCAAGAGACGGTGTCGGGCGAGGAGGCTGGCTGGCTCTGGACGACGAGCAGGGAAGGCATTCGTGAAGAGCCCCGTCTGCCGTTGCGGCTGGCCCGACATTTGCCGCTTGACCGAATACATTTTTGAATTATATTGCTCAAGAAATCAGAGGTGATAATTATTTAGTGAAAAAAGAGGTGAGGATGCCCAGGATATACAAGACGCTAATCGACGGACGGTGGGTAGAGGGAGCCGCAGCCCTAGAGGTTGCCAACAAATACAGCGCAGAGGCGATTGGATCCGTTCCCCTGACTGACCGAAACACTTTCGAAGCTGCGATCCAGGCGGCTCAAGATGGATTCTTCAGGATTTCCAGCCTGCCCGCTTACGAACGATCGAGAATCCTTCAGAAGACATCGGAAAGAATAGAAGCGCAGAAGGGCGAGATCACCCGACTCATCGCCGCCGAGGCGGGGAAGGCCTGGAAGCACGCTGAGGCCGAGGTGGAGAGATCGGTTCAGACATTCAAGTTTGCCTCCGAGGAAGCGAAATCGATTCATGGCGAGACCGTCCCCATGGACGCCTGCGTCGGCGGGGAAAAGAGGGTGGGATTCTATCTTCGCTTTCCTGTTGGCATCGTCGGGGCAATAAGCCCCTTCAATTTCCCTTTGAATCTGGTCGCTCACAAAGTGGCGCCGGCGATTGCTGCAGGGTGTTCCGTCGTGCTCAAGCCCGCATCAACCACCCCGCTGACCTCGCTTAAGCTCGGCGAGATAATGATGGAAGCCGGCCTTCCTGACGGAGCGCTTAATATCATAGTCGGCCCTGGATCAACCGTCGGCAACTGGCTGGTCACGGACGAGCGGGTTTCCATGATCACCTTCACCGGCAGCCCGCCGGTGGGAAGGGATATCAAATCAAAGTCGGGGTTGAAAAAGGTAACGCTGGAGCTGGGTTCAAACTCTGCCTGTATCATCGACGAATCCGCAGATTTGGATTTGGCCGTCCCGCGCTGTATCGTGGGAAGCTTCGCGTACGCCGGACAGGTGTGTATCTCCGTCCAGAGAATCTATATCCATAGAAAGCTCTTGGATGAGTTCACCCGGAGATTTCTTGAGGGCACCCGGCAACTGAAATTGGGCGATCCGCTCGATCCAGAAACGGACATGGGACCTATGATTACGGAAGGGGACGCGAAAAGAACCGGGGACTGCGTCAAGGAAGCGGTTGCGGGAGGAGCCAAGCTGTTGATTGGGGGACAGAGGGAAAGGAACTTCTATCATCCCACCGTGCTGACCGATGTGAAGCCGGACATGAAGGTGATGGCACAGGAGATATTCGCGCCGGTGGTCTGTCTGGTTCCTTTCGATGATTTCTCGGACGCGGTGAAGATGGTGGACGATTCCATCTACGGTCTGCAGGCGGGAGTGTATACCTCTAACATCGAGAATGCTTTTCGGGCCGTTAAGGGCATAAAGGTAGGTGGCGTGATAATCAATGACGTTCCCACCTACCGGGCAGACCAGATGCCCTACGGCGGGGTGAAAGAATCAGGAATAGGTAGAGAGGGCTTGAAATTTGCCGTCGAGGAGATGACGGATATAAAGATGGTGGTGTTTAATTTACAGGAATAGTTCTGATGTTGTTAGGGCTGGGGTTTAACTCCAGCCCCAACATGGAGATGGTGGTTTTCAACCTACGGAAGCAGGCGCATGTTGCATCGGGACTTTGAAGTCCCGATGCCTTCGTCCGAACAGACCAAGAGGGAGTCAGGATAACAATATCCCGACTCAACAAGAGGGAACGCTCAGTTAAGCCAGGGACCTGACCAGTACGAGAAAGAAGTGAGTGAGAGAATGGAGAAATACGACTTGGTTGCACCCTGCGGGGATTATTGTGGTGGCTGTGGGCAGTATAATGGACTAATTTGTGAAACAGCCAGGCAGATGAGAGAACTTGCAGATCTCTACGGGTTTGAGTTTCGATGCGAAGGAACTTTCGATTTCACGCAATTTGTGAAGGGACTGGAATGGTTCGTGGAGAAGGCAAGATGTCCAGGGTGTCGAGAAGGTGGAGGACCAGCCTGGTGTGAGGTGAAGAAGTGCTGTCTTGAAAAAGAATTGCCTGTCTGTTTTGAATGTGAAGAGTTTCCATGTTCCAAAATCAAAAACGTTGCTGATCCAGACACGATGGCTAGGTACCAAAGACTTAAGGAAGTAGGATTTGAGAAATGGGTTGGGGAACAAATGCAGAAGGCGAAGGAAGGTTATGAAATACATCTGCAGAAGGTAGCACGCTTAAAACCCTAGCCACTTGACGGCAGGATTAATTCTGTTGTTGGCAACGGACATCTTTCCCGTTACCGACAGCACCGTCACGGACGAGGCGTCCGTAACGAACAGAGAGGAGATGACGGATATAAAGATGGTGGTCTTCAATTTGTAGCAATAGCTCTGACCTTGTAGCGACTGGGATTGAGACCCAGCCCCAAGAATGGAGCAGAGGAATAAAATCAGGCAGACAAGACCCCACCTTTCACCTGGCAGGTCAAAAGAGGTGGGCTGAAAGTTGAGAGGGTACAATACATGAAGGCAGTCACAATAGACGGCGAGAATCTGACACCGGAGGACGTGGAGGAAGTCGCCATCCACGGAGCCACGGTGAGAATACATCCCAAGGCGGTGGGCAAGATCAAGAGGTGCAGGAGATATGTGGAGAAGATCGTAGATTCGGGCCGGACCGTGTACGGCATCAACACCGGCTTCGGGAGCCTGTGCCGCGAACGGATCGGCAAGAAGGATATCGAAAAACTTCAGGAAAACCTTATCTTAAGCCACGCCATTGCCGTGGGTCCGGTTTTCTGTGAAGAAGAAGTTCGAGCTATGATGCTTTTGCGGGCTAATGTCCTGGCAAAGGGATTCTCCGGTGTGCGGCTCAGTGTGGTTCAGACCCTGGTGGACATGCTGAACAAGGGGTTGCATCCCATGATCCCGGAGAAAGGTTCGGTGGGTGCATCAGGCGATCTGGCTCCCTTGGCCTTTATGTCCCTGCCCCTGATAGGAGACGGATGGGTTTTCTACAAGGACAGGCTGATGGAAGGCAAGAGGGCTTTCAAACAGGCAGGAATATCAACGCTCAAGCTTTCTTCCAAGGAAGGACTTGCTCTGATCAACGGGACCTGCGTGATGAGCGCAGTCGGAGTTCTGTCTCTGCTTAAGGCCGAGAGGTTGGTGGAGCTGGCCGACGCGGCCGGCGCCATGAGCCTGGAGGCTGCCCTTTGCACACCAGCAGCATTTGACCGGGGCGTGCAGAAGGTTAGAAGGCACCCAGGCCAGAGGAGATCGGCGGAGAATCTGGTGAAGCTGACCAGAGGAAGTCAGATACGTGAGTTCCACAAAGCCTGTCCCAAGGTGCAGGATCCGTACAGCTTCCGCTGCATGCCTCAGGTGCACGGTGCTGTGCGCGATGCACTCTCGTATGTGAGATCCGTTCTTGAGATCGAGATAAACTCAGCTACGGATAACCCGCTGATCTTCCCCGAGCAAGATAAGGTGGTCTCCGCGGGAAACTTCCATGGCGAGCCGGTCGCCTTGGCCATGGATTTCCTGAGCATGGCGGTATCCGAGCGGGCCAGCATATCCGAGCGCAGAGTAGCCGCCTTGATGAATCCCGCCATGTCCGATCTTCCCCCTTTTCTCATCAAAGACCCCGGTTTGAACTCCGGATTGATGATGGCCCAGACGGTGGCCGCCTCGCTGGTTTCCGAGAACAAGTGCCTGTCTCATCCGGCCTCGGTCGACTCCATTCCGACCTCCAATAACCAGGAGGACCACGTCAGCATGGGAACCATAGCTGCCAGAAAAAGCAGAGAGATCGTCAATAATACGGAGGATGTTTTGGCCGTCGAGTTTCTGGCCGCTTTACAGGGAATTGACCTGCGATCCCCCCTGAAGCCCGGCACCGGCACCGGTAGGATTCACCGCCGAATCCGAGAACGCATACCCCCGGTTACCGCAGATCGCCTCCTGGTGAAGGATCTGATCAAGATGAAGGAGCTTATGAGAAGGAGATTCAGTGACAGCAGCTAGGTGATGTGCCACTTGAGGTAAAGACCGCCTCCGAATCGGTCCATCTTGCCCCGGTCCCGGGAACTTCGCCAAAAATCACGAGCCGATTTCGCAATTGCCTGCGAGGCATACGCCAGCTTAACACGCCCGCGTCCTGCCTAATCCCCTAATTAGCGGTTATGTAGCGTATTAGTATTCGGAATAAAACAGGCACGGTTTTTGTATTCACGGTAGCGGGATAGCGCCCATGGCTGTCACCGACCACATCGATTTGAGCAAGGATGCCAGTTACAAGCGGAGAGTTTTGAGTTGACTTGTATCGCGGACCCGCTGCCGGTGCGATGCCGGAGAAGATTCGAGACCGTGAGGTCTGAAGAGCAGATGGCGCCCTATCGAGGCGCGGCCAGCTGTGAACATATTGCACGTCACGGTTACAGGTTTTTGCTTGACAAGGGAGCGTTTTGAGTTACCTTGAAGTGGTCAGCTAAATTAGGGAAAGGATGAGTAGATCGCCGTAATGCCAGAGAGACTCCAGCCTTACCACCGAAGGGTACCAAGCAGGATCGAGATGGCATTCAGCCTCGGCGTGGTATGCATTGTGGTGGTGCTGGGCCTGTTGATCTTGGCCGGAACATTTAGCATCAGCCCGGGCTACAAGGCAACCCTGGGATTGGTCCTGATAGGTTACGGTGCGGTGCGATTCTTGATGCTGAAGTCTCGATACCGGGGCCTGAAAAGAAAAGAGGAACGATTGGACAAACGGGCCAAAGAAGAGGAGAAAAATTTGCGTAACCCATAAAAAATGTTGACTTTGGGTCGGAAGTTTTTAACTTAAAAGATTGTTTTGAGTTAAACCTGGGAAAGGATATGTTGAAAAGAGCTCTGAATGGTTGCCTCCTGGTGGGGATTGCCGTTTTACTGGTTTTTCCCCAACAGACCTGGTCGGCGGATCTTAAGGCTGGCATCGAAGCGTATGAGGGCGGCGAGTACGATCAAGCTATCGAGCTGATCAATGGTTATCTCCAGGAGAAACCCCGCGACGAGAAAGGCTACTACTACCTGGGCAATTGCTATCTGGAGAAAGGCGAGCTTGATCAGGCCGTCGAGCATTACCAGAGGGCAGTGGAACTCAAGTCCAAGTACTGGCAAGCTTACTCCGGACTCGGGTACGCCTACTACCAGAAGGGCATGTACGACGAGGCGGAGGATGCGCTCAGACAGGGGCTGGAGAGAAGCGAGAAGGGCGAGCTTTACAATACTCTGGGCCTGGTGCAGATGGCCAAAGGGCAGCTTAAGGACGCGGATTTGTCCATTCGCAAGGCCATATCCCATGACGACAAGAACGCCGAATACCATAAGAATTTGGGTGACGTTAACTTTGAGAAGGGTGTACTGGTAATTGCCATTCAGGAGTACCAGACCGCCCTGGAGCTGGATTCGACCAAGATGGAGGTGTACTCCAACCTGGCCCAGGCCTATTTGAGGCAGGCAAGATTTAACGACGCCATGGATGCTTTCAAAACCGCCATCCGGGTGGACCCCGAGAATAAGGAGGCCTACCTTGCACTGGGAGAGATCTACATGCTGGATGGCAAGCACTACCCGGAGGCCAGGATCATATATGAGGAATATCTCAAGTTCGGTGATAGTGATTTCGACGCATACAAGAATCTGGGTATCTCCTACTACTCTCTTTCCAGGATGCTGCCTGCCCTGGCAGTGGGCCAGGGAGACACGTTGACCCGCGAGGGAATGGCTCAGAGGGCCGCCGAGTATCTGGAGAAATCATTGGCCCTGAATTCTGACGATGAAGATGCCTACCTATATCTGGGTGAATCTTATCAGGATCTGAAGAAATATCCGGAAGCGCTTGCCGCTTTCCTGAAGTATGAGGAGGCCCTGGTTCAGAAGGAGTACGAGTGGACACAGAAAGACGCAGACTTCTGGGTGAGCAAGGGGCAGGTCCAGGCGGAGATCGGCGATTCCGCTTCGCTGGAAGGTGCCATTCTGTCGCTGAGCAAGGCCATCGAGCTTGACTCCGCCAAAACCGCGGCTTATTCGTCATTAGGGAAGGCCTTCTACGACAAGGGCGATTACCAAAGGGCCATCCCTTTCTTCCAGAAGAGGATCGAAGGCGACCCGGACAACGTCACGGCCAATCTGAACCTGGCCTTCTGCTACCTGAAGCTGGAACAGTACAGAACTGCGGTGGAACCGCTGAAGAAGGTGGTGGAGCTCAAGCCAGATAACGCATCGGCTCATGACCTTCTGGCTCGGGTCTACCTGAACCTGGATCAGTTTGGGCTGGCCAAGGATCACTATCTGAAGGTGCTTCAACTGGAGCCCTCCAAGTGCGAGATACAGAGAAACGTGGGCTACTGCTACATGCGTCTGAACAATCCGGTAGCCGCAGTTCCTCATTTCAGGAAGACGGTCTCCTGTTTTCCCAGAAACGTCACTGACCTGCTGAATCTGGCGCAGGCCTTGGAGCTGTCAAAGAACCTAGACGAGGCCTATGAGTATTATCTTAAGGTTTTGGAGATTGACCCCAAGAACAAAGATGCCAACGATGGAAGAGACCGCATAGATATGCAAAGGTACTAAGAGTTTGTGACAATGGCAGTATACAGGCTGCACAAGGGAGGAGCTAAGCGCGCATGGAAGATCAAAAACAAGACAGAGAATCTGAAGAGAGAGTCCCCGAGGAGGTGCGTTTCAAATACATCGGGTTTGACGTCTTCCCCAAGAAGGTGAAGAAGTTCTGGGAAAGCGAGGAGGAAAAGAAGAAGTATCTGGAGGAGATGAAGCAGAAAGGCTCTGGTGCGACCCTTGCGGAGAGAGATCACAGCCTGGTGAGGGCGGAGGTCTTTTCTAGGGTGGACCGGATGGTCTTGACCCTCGCCTCGTTTCTCCTGGCGGTAAGCCTGTTTCTGCCCTGGTTCTCCGTAAGGGGAGAGGCTTATCACTCCCAGATTCTAGGTGTGGGGTACTTCCTGAAGCTGGGGGCACTCTTTGGATATGCTCCCCTGGGCGGTCCGCTTTTCAGCGTTTTCGTGATTCTGGTGGGATTGACCATACTCTCCTCATTTGGCGCAGGAGTGATCAGCTTGGCGGCCATATATGGGAGACGTGGCGACGCGGAGAGGTACCTGACCGGCTTGAAAAGGAGGTTGAAGCTGAATTGGATCCCTGTGGTTTTGTGGGTGTCCGTGCTGTCAGTCTCAATCATTAGCGTGCCCACCCCGTTCGCCGATGTGTTTCAGGTGCATGGATTCGGCGAAGGCTTCAACGTGATCAGTTTCTTTGTCCTCTCCAGCTTCGGGGTGTGGTTGAGTTTGCCCTGTGCAATAGTCAACTGTGCAAAAATCAGCGATCTCTAAAGGAGATGGGCGGCAGGAGGTCTGTTTGGATTGCCTCCCTGCCCAATGCTGCTTATATTCCGAGGAGTGAGGCTGGCTTCAAGCAAGGAGGTCTGGATGATTTGAGTTGGTGGTAGAAGAGAGATCGGTAGGAACGAATGGTTCTTCTTGTTGAAAGGCGAACGCTTAGATTAAACTTGAGAAGTGCTCTAGACAATCGGCAGGTTGGACTTCCAAATTCAGGAGGAGAGTTTAAATGAAACAGTCGGTCTTCGTAGTGTTGGTTTTGATCGTCTCGTTCGCGGTCGGGACCTTCATCTGGGCGCAGCTTCTGCCCGAGTATTTGCGTGCAGGAGGTCCCTTGGTGGCGGTTCTTATTGCACTGCTGGTGATGCTCTTCGCTTTCATTCTGGAGAGGCTATTCACCTTGAATAAGGCCAAGGGGCAAGCTTCGGTTCAATCCTTCTTTAAGAACGTGATCTCCATGCTTCAGCAGGATGATTTCGATGGCGCTCTGGCGGCTTGTGACAAGCAGAGAGGAACCATGGCTGCCGTGTTGAGATCCGGGATTGAAAGGTACCAACAGGTTGTGGTCACCGAGAAAACCTCGGAGAGACGCTTGGAGGAGACTCAGAGGGCGATAGAGGAGGCAAATGCCCTGGAGGTGCCTCTTCTGGAGCGTAACCTGATCGCACTTTCCACCATCGCATCCATCGGCACCATGGTGGGGCTTTTGGGCACCACCATCGGAATGATCCGCGCTTTTGCCGCCACCGGGCACAGAGTGGGCGGGATTATCGACGCCCAGCAGCTGGCCATAGGAATCTCCGAGGCCCTGGTTAATACCGCAGGTGGTCTGCTCAGCGGTATCGGTGGAATCGTGGCATATAACTTCTTCGTGAACAAGGTGGACGCATTCAACTACACCATGGATGAGGCTTCCTACGAGGTGCTTCAGCTTCTGAAAAGCAAGGAGGCGAAGGTCAAGTAGAACAGGCAGGATGGGTGAAAAGGAGTTTGAGATATGCTTAAACGAATGAAGAGAAGAGTAGACATCAGGATCGACATGACACCCATGGTGGACATCGCCTTTCTTCTGCTCATCTTCTACATGGCGACGACATCGTTTAAGCCGCCGGAGAAGCTGCACGTGACCCTCCCCTCATCGCACTCGGAGATCAAGCTTCCCGAGTCGGACATGATCTACATTACCGTCACCAAGGAAGACAGCGTCATGGTGGAGTACATCACCAAACAGAAGGTGGAGAGGGAGGGAAAGGAGGTCTCCGAGCCGGTGAGGCATTACGAGGAGGCCACTCCCGCCTCCCTTCCCATGGTGATAACTCAGATCAGAGGCACCGTGCCAGGAGCCTATAAGTGGTTTCTGGTCATCAAAGCAGATAAGGAAGTCAGATACGGTACCATGAACAGCATCATGAATTCGCTGCAGGATATCAAGATCAGCAAGTTCAGCATGGTCACCGAGATGGAGAAGGAAACCCAGCCGGAGACATAACAGGGAGTGAACCAAAATGGCAGGTGTTGACGTAGGCGGAGCAGCGCCCAGACAGAAGAAAGGAGTGGGCTTAAGAAGGCCCAAGAGACGGATAGCCATACGCATAGACATGACTCCCATGGTGGATATAGCCTTTCTGCTTCTGATCTTCTACATGGTTACCACGGTCTTCAGCCAGCCGCAGGCCATGGAGGTGAATCTGCCTCCCACCGATAATCCGGTTCCTGTGGCGGAATCCCGACTCTTGACCTTACGCATAGACGCGGATGAGAATCTGTGGTGGAACATGGCCAGAGAGACTCCACAGCCGGTTCCTTTTGACTCCTTGAGGGAACTGCTTCTGGAGCAGAATAGAAGACAACCCAAGCTGGTGACCCTGGTGAAGATCGACAAGGAAGCCAGATATTTCAGGATGGTGGATGTCATCGACGAGATTCAGGTTGTGGAGAAGCAGATAAAGGAGAGTCGGCCTAACTTCAGCTATCGCTTCAGCCTCTCGCCTTTTTCCGAGTTCGATAGAAGGCAGATGGCTGAAGTAACAGGAGGTGCCAGCCCATGAAGCCGGAAAAAGGAGCAAACCCTCCCAGGGCTTCGAGTGCTTTTGTCAACTACGGCGCCATCGAGTTAAAGAGATGCTACCAGAAACACCTTGGCTTGGCAGTGATCATAGCTGGAGCTATGCATCTGATCGTGATTGGCGGCTTCCTGATCATATCCAAGATAGGCCAGAAGCCCCCCCAGGCGGCAGGCGTGGTCAGGATCAAGACCATTACCGAGCTGGCTGCTCCTCCATCGGTCAGTCAAACCCAGGCTCCCCAGGTGGCGGTGGCCGCTCCCGGGATTGCGCCGCCCTCCATAGGAATTCCGGAGGCGGTCCCTGACGAGGAAGCGCCGGAGGAGATGACCATTGCGACCCAGGAGGAGTTGGGGAAGATCGCTGATCTGAGTGCCCAGAGCATCATAGGAGGCGAAGGCGGCGGAGATTCCATCGCCATTGAGATCCCAATGGAGGAGTACCTGCCTCCGCCGGAGGAGTTTACACCTTATGATGAGCCTCCCGTTCCTTTGAACGAGGTCAGGTACGACTATCCTCAGCTGGCGAGACAGGCCGGGATTGAGGGAACCGTCTGGGTCAAGGCTCTGGTGGACAAGAAGGGCAACGTTAGAGACGCCATCGTTTTCAAGGAGTCGGGCTCCAGCGCTGGTTTCGAGGAAGTGGCATTAGAGGCCGCTTACAAGATCAAGTACAAGCCGGCAATCAGCAACAATCAGCCGGTGCCCGTGTGGGTGGTTTACCCGGTCCACTTTACCCTGAGGTAAGAGCTGGCGGTCTGAAGACGACCATTGCTGCGAAGCCCGGTGGTTTGGGAGTTAGGTGCTCCGCCTGACGAGGATTCTCGGGTCGGGCGGTCCAGCCGAGACAGATCGTGGAGCATGGCCTGGGGCAACAGCGCTTGGCGACAAAGTGCAATCCGAAGAAGGAGGAATGGGTAGATTGAATCAAGCCTGATCTCAGGTGTCGCTTTCATCGTCATCCCGGTACCGGCGTAACCGGACCAGATGACCGAAATGAAGGGAGGTGCGATCCCATGAGAGAAAACGGCGCCTCAACCATTCCCCAAAGACTTGGTCCCTGCATCAGCTACGGTGCGCTTGAACTGAAGAGAAGTTACCAGAAAAATCTGGGTCTGGCAGTGGTCATAGCTGCAGCTCTGCACATTGCCGTTATCGGTGGACTTCTGCTGTATCCCGCTGCCGAATCCCACGTTCGCCAGCCGATCCCTCCAACCGGGTTTGATGAGCCCATCGAGTTATTTCCCCCTCCTCCGCCCATAAGCCTGACGCAAGCACCGCAAGTTCCCGTAGCTGCTCGGGATGTCGTTCCGATCGGGCTTGGAATTGCCACCGCAGTCCCGGACGAAGAGGCATCAGAGGAGGCTGTGTTGGCCAGCCAGGAGGAACTGGGGAGCCTGTTCGACAGGAGTGTTGAGAGCATCTTGGAGACGGGGGGCTCGGACTCGATCTTCGTGAAGGGGGTCGCAGCCAAGCTTTTTCCTCAGCGCGGGGAATACGTTTATCATGACGAGGAGCCGGTGGCTATCAATCAGGTTCTGCCTGAGTACCCGCCTCTGGCTCTTCAGACTGGAATAGAGGGCAGGTTGTGGATCGAGGCCCTTGTGGACGAGGACGGTGTGGTAAGGGATGCTTGGGTGGTCAAGGCGTCAGGTTGTAAGGCTGGCTTCGAGGAAGCCGCCTTGGAGGCTGCGTACAAGATCAAATACAAGCCGGCTCTGAGCAACGGTCATCCGGTAGCCGTGAGGATCACCTATAAGGTTGACTTCCTCCTGAAATGAGCACGCATTGAGAAGAAGAATCGAGCTTGCCGCTCCCGAGCGTTGGTCGAGCGAACCGACGGCACGACCTTGCAGGGGGCGGACGCAGCAGGGGAGAACAGACTCAGGTCAGTCCGCGGGGGAATCTTAAAGGAGAGGTCGAGGTAGGGATTTCTCCGGCAAAAGAGAAGTTCGCCGGCCCAATGCAGCAATGATGAATGTGCCCAGACGCCGAAAACGAGAAGGCAGTTCGAAGGAGACTGCCTTTCTTTTTATGAGGATGGCAGGGCCGGTTCGGTTTTTTGCTCAACGAGGGTGCTCACAGCCTTTACCGAGAACCGGGGAGTTCAGCTTGGTAACGTCCCAAGAAGAAAGGGGTTAAGATGGACTTAGGAATTGTCTCGGCCATTCTGGGAGTGGTGGGGCTTGGCTTCGCTTTCGGTCTCTTCCTCTTCGTGAAAAAGCAGACGCCGGGCACCCAACTGATGCAGGACATTTCCGAGGTTATTCACAGGGGAGCCATGGTGTTCCTCAAAAAGGAATACTCCATCCTGGTCTTCTTCATCCTGGTAGTATTCGCGCTGCTGTCCTGGAAAATAGGTATCTGGACCGGCGTGGCTTTTCTTTCGGGAGCGGTCTGCTCGCTGCTTGCCGGCTTCCTGGGCATGAATGCCGCCACCCGGGCCAATGTCCGCACCACCGAGGCTGCCAGGGGTTCGGGGCAGACCAAGGCCCTCAACATAGCCTTCTCCGGCGGAGCGGTGATGGGCATGTCGGTGGCCAGTCTGGGCCTTTTCGGCCTGGGTCTGTATTATCATTTCTTTCACAGATTGGACCCGGCGGTCATGGTGGGATTCTCCATGGGTGCTTCCTCCATAGCCCTGTTTGCCAGGGTGGGCGGCGGCATATATACCAAGTCGGCGGACGTGGGGGCGGATCTTGTGGGGAAGGTGGAGAAATCGATTCCCGAGGATGATCCCAGGAATCCGGCCGTGATAGCGGATAACGTGGGGGACAACGTGGGCGACGTGGCGGGAATGGGAGCGGATCTGTTTGAATCGTATGTGGGTTCGGTGGTGGCATCTATTGCCATTGCCGCTACCGGAGTTCAGTATGCCTCCATGAAACTGGAATACATGTCTTTGCCTCTTCTGATCGTCTTGGTGGGACTGGTAGCATCCATGTTGGGCGTGCTATCTGTGAAGATATTCAAGAAATTCAACCCGGCAGCGGTTCTAAGAGCGGTCACCTATGTCGCGGCGGTTGTGCTCCTGGCTGCCACTTACGTTATCATTGTGAACCTGAAGCTGCCCACCGGGGTCTTCTGGGCCATCCTGGCGGGAAATCTGGCCGGCATCCTGATGGGACTTCTTACCGAGTTCTATACGTCCTCATCCCCCATCCGAAGAATTGCAGAGGCCTCGAAGACCGGTTCCGCCACCAACATCATCACCGGCATAGCGGTGGGCATGGAAAGCGTGGCCTGGCCCATTCTGGTGATCTGCATCGCCATCTATGTGGGTTATAACCTGGCCGGGCTTTACGGCATAGGCATCGCCGCGGTGGGTATGCTTTCCACCATAGGGGTCACCATGTCCGTGGACGCCTACGGTCCCATTGCCGACAACGCCGGCGGCATATCCGAGATGTCCGGACTGGGACCGGCAGTGCGAAAGATCACCGACAGACTGGATTCCCTGGGCAATACCACCGCTGCCATCGGAAAGGGGTTTGCCATCGGCTCCGCTGCTCTGACTGCCCTGGCACTGTTTTCCGCTTACACCCAGGCGGTGCAGCTTGAGCTGATCAATCTGCTCAAGCCGGAGGTGGTGATAGGATTCTTCCTGGGTGGGATATTGCCGTTTCTCATCGCCTCCATAACCATGACTGCGGTGGGGCGAGCGGCTTTCAAGATGGTGGCCGAGGTCAGAAGGCAATTTAACGAAATCCCCGGACTGATGGAAGGAAAGGCCAAGCCGGATTCGGAAAGATGCGTGGCCATATCGGCTCAGGCTGCTCTGAGGGAGATGATCCTTCCCGGAATGATTGCCGTACTCGCGCCGATAATCGTGGGGTTCGGATTAGGAAAGGAGGCCTTGGGCGGACTTCTGGCCGGAGCCACTCTGACGGGAGTGCTGCTGGCTCTGATGATGGCCAATGGCGGCGGAGCCTGGGACAATGCCAAGAAGTTCATCGAGGCCGGGAA
>CAYFQZ010000407.1:0-4374 GCA_964345305.1 uncultured Ignavibacteria bacterium
GAGTCCAAAGGTTGAAAGGTTAAAGAGTTGACAAGTGGAAGGGTTAGGAGGGCGAGATGCGGATAGGGAGATTTGAGGAAATAAATGCTTGGCGGGAGGCCAGAAAACTAACAAATATGGTTTATGAGGTAGCAAAACATCAAAGCTTTGCTAAAGATTTCGGGTTAAGAGATCAGATCCGGAGGGCAACGATGTCTGTAATGTCTAACATAGCCGAAGGGTATGAAAGTCAAAGCAAAGACGATTTTGTACGATTTTTGTATTATGCAAAAAGATCGGCAGGAGAGGTCAGGTCTCAACTCTATGTGGCACGGGATCAGAAATATCTTGATGTCGAAGAATATGAATTTTTGTTCGGTCAAGCCGAAATTTGCGTGAAGATGATCAGCAAGTTTATATCCTATTTGAAGAAGAGTTAGAAAGCTAAAAGGTTAAAAGGTTGGAAAGTTAGCAGGTTGAAAGGTTCATCTCGAAACCTTCGAACCTTCCAACCTGTGAACCTTCAAACCTTCGAACTTTCTAACCTGCAAACCTTCAAACCGGAGGAATTATGGTCAAAAGCTTAACCAAAAGACAAAGGGACGTTCTGGATTTCATCACTGGGATGATCCATAAAAAGGGATTTCCTCCCACCATCAGGGAGATCGGGAGCAAGTTCAAGATCAGCTCGACCAACGGGGTCAGGGCCATTTTGTCCGCTTTGACGCAGAAGGGCTATATAAAGCGCAGGCCCTTGGTCTCACGGGGAATAGAGCTTCTAACTCAAGGCGGGGTCTCGTTTACAGCCGTTCCTTTGCTGGGAAGAATAGCTGCCGGGCTGCCCATCCTGGCAGTGGAAAACATCGAAGGAAACATAGCCGTGGACAGATCCTTTCTACCCGGAGGAGACATCTTCTCTTTACAGGTCGTGGGTGACAGCATGAAAGACTCAGGCATCTTTGACGGGGACTATGTCCTGGCGAAAATGCAGCCCACCGCAGATAAGGGAGACGTTGTGGTGGCGGTCATCGGCGAGGAGGCAACCGTAAAGAAGTACGTTCCGGAGAAGAATAGAATAAGACTCCAGCCGGCCAATCCCATCTTCGAGCCGATCATCGTGGATAGGAGGAGCCCGGAGTTCCGCATCGCCGGAAAGGTGATCGGTCTTCTGAGAAAAATATGATAAAGAGTAGAGAGTCAAGAGTACGGAGCTCCTCGATACGTCGGCATTGCCAAATACAGGTGCTTTCTGCTTCGATGATTCTGCTTGTCCCAACGCCTATGAGCTCCTGGATCGGACCTCACCCTCAATCCCCCTCTCCATCGTATTCGGAGGGGTTCATCCTGCCCTTCGATCCTGTCTTGCACTGAGTGCGCTTCCCTCGACACTGAGTCTCGGGGCGAAGTGCGGCACGAAGTGAGACCTCAGGGTCGAAGAAAAAAGATTCACCCTGAAGGGGACAGAGTAGGAGAGGTTCCACCGTTCCCTTCCCCCGTTGGTTCAGGGTACCCTTACTCTGAACCAAACGTAAAAACCAGCAGAGTTGCACTGAACCGGTCATCCTATACATCCGCGGCGTCGCATCCGAGATTACCACTTCGGGGTCAGTGCTCATCCTGAAGGGTGCGCAGGCGGTGACGTTTTACCCCAAAAAAAATCACCCCCGCCAAAGGCAGGGGTGATTTTTTTTCCCAGAAGTTCTGGTAGCAGTTTGCTAATCCCAGTTGCTATTCAAGAAGAGACTCTCTCTGGGCCAGCACTGCGGGATGAAGCGCACGTAATCCACTGGTGGCGGTCCATCAAGGAACACGTAGTTGATCAAGTATATCACGTCACCGATGTTTACGCAGCTTCCACACACAGGTTCCTCCTCTCCGCAGCAACTACCGTCGACGTCTCCCTGGTCAACATACGGAAGCGGTGCAGGTCCTTCCTGGAACAGGTACTGAATCAGGTAGACCAGATCGCTTACGTCCAGAGCAGGAAGCTCGAGAGTATCCGAGGCATTGACGTCTCCTCTGTAGAATCCGGCATATCTCAAGACTCTGTGCCACCACTGGTTCCAGCTCATTCCATCCTGTAGGTTCCTTCCGAAGTCGATCCACACCTCGATGTGCTCTTCTCCGACGGCCAGATCGATGGGTCCGGAGGTCTGCAGTATGGAGAAGTCTGAATCAGGCCCTGTCGGGAAGAAGTTACCCGGCTGGGTCATCAACCAGTAGAGCGAATCAAGACCCCACCAGCCTTCGGCATCGTCACAGAAACCGGAGTTCGGCCAGACATACTGGTAGTTCGGGAGGATCCAGCTGTTAAACAGAGGTTCATCATAGTACGGAGCCTTCATCATACCGAAGACGATATCCGGATCAAGCGGGTCATACATGTAGGCAATGTTGTTTTCTGGGATAAGGTTTCCGGCGTTGTTATAAGCATCACCCACGTCCCAGTCCTCGAACAGAGACATGTACATGCCAGTGATCGGGTCGGGACCGTCGTTGTAGTAAACCTTGATCTTGATGGAGAAGTCTATGCACTCGTCCATGATCCCAACGATGAACACCGAGTCGTGCTCGCCAGGAACACCAGGGATGCCAGGCTCGAGTTCGTCACAGTAGAAGTCCCCGTAGCATATATTGGCGTTGTACTCAGCATCATAGTAGCAGTCAATATGCTGACTCGGGACCCAGCCCCAGTGGGTGCAGTTGTAAACGTCCAGAGCCATGTTCACCGGATTGTCCGTGGCGATTACGAAGGAACCGTCAAACAGCGCGCTGATGCCGTACCACACGAAGTTATCCCTGACGTCGTTTCCGATGGCTCCGAAGTTGGATGCCCTCTGCATGCCGTGGTAGAAGTTTACCTCAGCCTCGTCGTACGGAGGCTCGACTCTTACCTTCACGTCGCAGCAGACAACCTGTCCGTCATCACCGGTCCCGCAGAAGGTCAAGGTGTAATCACCGTACTCAACACCCAGATCCACGCTCACCATCACGTCCGCGGTAAACGGCGGAATGCCATTCGGCGGAACGAACGAAACGGTGAACCCTGCCGGCGGAGCGCAGCTTAGGGTGACATTCAGGTTGTAGCCCAGGATTGCTCCAATGTCCACGTCGAACTTGTCTGCCGGCGGATCGCCAGGAGTGGCACTCGCCATGAACGGTGAGCACTCAACGGTGAAGGTCGATTCCGGTGGCTCATACAGACAGACATACGCATTCACCAGGAACTCATAGGGATAGTAGGACTCCCAGGCACCCTCGTACCAGCCGCTGGCGCGCTCACTCTCAAAGGCACCATCATCGCTCAGCCAGTTCAGGGTATCGCCCGGCTCGTTAGCGTGCCCGCCTCCGATATGGAACTTCTCGCCCACGTCGAAGAGAAGCCCTAATTCGTGGCAATCGACGTAATTGTAGGTAGGATAATAAACCAGCGAAGCATTGGGGATCACGAACTCCGCTAAGGCCTGGTATGGTGGGTTGTTGTCCAAGGGGAACGTTCCGTCAGACAGCCACACATACAACTGAGCATCCGGTGTGCCCTGGCTCTCGCGCTGATAGAAAGCTACCTCGAAGGCATCCAGACGTCCAGGATTGGTAAGCGGCATCTGGAACATCATGTTGAGCCAGTCGTCGTTCGGCGGCTGCTTCCAGAAGTAGTAAGCGTAGAGGCCGCCCCACAACATCGTCAGAGGATCGTCGCAAGGATCCTGCAGACAATCCGGGTGGTTGGTGACCGCGCTCACCCGGAGTATGGGACATCCCATAGGTGGCGGTGACCAGAAATCATACCACTCGATCCAAAAGTCAGCGCCGCCTGTCGGATAGTACATCCAGGCATGACAGCTGTCGCACGGCAAAGTCTCAGGCTCGCCCAGGAAGGACGGTGTAAATCCCGGCTCACCGGTGACGTACTCGATGCCGATGAAGAAGGGTCCGTTCACGCAGACGAATTCCGGCAGAATGATGTGAGCCATGTCCGGGTAGAAGGTGTTGACGGTGATCGGGTCAGAGCGATAGATGTGCGTCCCTGGTCCGTCGCAGGTGTCATGGCATACCATGTAGACGTTCACCCGGATGTCGACAGGTCCAAAGCCTGCGAAATCGTAGAAAAGCATATCCACGTCGTGGACCTTCAACGGGTAGACCGGCTCCTCGCAATACAGCCCGGGATCAAAGTACTTTGCGAGAATGTCTCCCGGTCCCAGTCCACTGAAGTAGTACGCGAGGTTACCGCCGTCCTGGATCAGGTAGCACTCCTGCGGACAGACCGCATTGCAGTTACCGCCGGCTCTCAGGGACATTGGCCCCGGAGGAGGCGGTGACCAGAAATCGGCCCACTCGACCCAGGCTGTCAGGTCTATGTCGTAGATAAACTGAGTGCAGGTATCCACGTAA
>CAYFQZ010000408.1:0-2443 GCA_964345305.1 uncultured Ignavibacteria bacterium
GCTACATCGATCTCCCCGTCCCTGTTGGCATCGCCACAGACGTATACATACAGACTCACCCTTTCAGTATCGGCAGCAGCGAACTGATCTTCTGCGATCACCCGGAAGCTATCTGCGCAAGATGAATCTGGAGCCTGGCCTACTAGCGAATCGTTTTGAACGGTGCACCATGAAGGAACGTCAAGGTAGCTTATCTGATGAACCGAATCATCCGGGTCGTATATTTCCGGATAATAGAAAAGCGTCTCTTCGGTGGCTAAGACAATGGAATCGGGCGACACTATGTCCGGAGGCGCATTGTCGCCCAGGATGCTGAAGGTGTGGGCACCGGGAGCTCCAATGGGCGGATGGGTCACCACCCTGCCGGATGAGTCGGCAGCCTTTATGAAATAGGAGACCACCTTGCCGGGAGGCTGAGCAGGAATGTAGGCAAAGAAAGAATCAGGGTCTGGGGTCGACTGTATTTGTGCGGTGTCCCAGGGCGATGAGTCGATTCTGTAGTAGACCAGAAGAGATTCCGGGATAAGCCCGGCGTTGCTGTGATCCTTGATTTCGACCAGGACCAGATAATCCTCATTGTAAGTCTCGGTATCAAAAAGCGGAACATGGTTCAGAAAAAGCATGTAACGATCGGTAACTCCCATGATTCGGCAGTGGATAGCGTCATTCTCATACCACGAGCCATAGAATCCCAGAATCTCGTAACCGGCCATGGCTTCCTCATAAATCCGAATTGCAGTGGTGTCACCCGAACCGCCGAAGAGCGGGACAAGAACTTTGTTGTTCAGGATTATTGAGTTGGTGTAGGCGGTCCCTGACGGGCACATTATTCTAACCACGGTATAGGGTCTTCCCCAGGCGCTTGTCTGGCTGGCCAGGAAATCGGCCCTCTGGTTCAGGAGATGATAGCTGGGATGTCCGTATGAGACCTCTTTGACCAGAATCGTGGTCGGATCCAAAAACTTGGCCCAGCAGTCGATGTGGTGTATTCCACCGGACTCAATGTAACCCAGCACAGTGTAATCATTGCCCAGATAAGCCAGCATGATGGAATCGACCTCCTCCTCCGTCTTGTCAGGATTTTCGTCGTAAACCAAGCGAGTGGACATGGAGGTGCTTAATCCGTCGGACATATGGTTGCCGCCGGTATGCTCAAGATCCATTCCGTACACGGGGATCTTCCATTCGGCACCGAGAACTTGCGGGATCACGTCATCGTAAGGGCGCGGCCTGTTATAGATATGATCGACTATTCCCTGGGTACCGTCACCATCGAAGATAAACCAGGGACCGTAATCTCTGGTCCAGATCGAGTTGGTCGGGGCAATTATGAAATAGACGTTATCCATGTTCACTCCACCACTCTGGTAAGCGGAAGTTGCTGCTGCCTGCTCAGAGGAGTTTGCCACGATGGTGTAGACTTCTATGTCTTCAGACATCTCCGCAATCAGCGCCACAGAAATTCCAAGGGGCCATCGGATGAGCGCTCCGGTCATCGGTTCCCATTCGGCAGGATTTCTGGCTGGCCCCGGCGGGGGAGCGGTGAGCTGGTGGAGAATACCGATCTCGTCCAGCCGGGTCATCTCCTCCGGCGTGAGCTCGATTGGCAGCGATCCCATCTTTTTATATTTGGCTATCTTCTCATCGAGACTCGTCACCCGTGACGTATCGAACCCCCCTTGTCCGAAGAGATCTGTCGGAAGGAATACCGCTATAAGTAGCAGTGCAATAAGAAATTGCCTCATTTTGGCCTCCGCTAACATTGAAGTTACAGCCAGCCCCGAAATTCAAAGCGCTAAAAACAATATAACCGGAATTCCATGTTTGGCAAGTACAAAAGCCGTAGCGGCTGTGGAGACCAAATACAAATCATAAACTCACGGTTCGGACAGGGGTCGAACCCCTGTCCGCAGAGAGACGGTGGTACAACCCCCATCCGAACAAGACATTGCTCAGAACAACACCCTCCATAGGAAGATGCCGATCATTATGCAGCCCACGATAAGTTTAATCAGGGTGCCCCCTAAGAATCCCAAAAACGTGCCTAGCCCGGCTTTCAAAGCGCGGGATGTGGTCTTGCCGGCTAGGACTTCCCCTAAAACTGCACCGGCAAAAGAGCCAATCAGAAGTCCTATCAATCCAGCAGTAAAAAGTCCAACCAGCATGCCGAAGAGCGCCCCAACGATGCCCCAGCCTGTGGCACCCATCTTTTTTGCGCCATAGAGATTAGCCACATAGTCTAAAACAATGGTGAATCCGGTCAGGACAGCAAGGATTCCCAGGATATTCCAGTTGATCTGTTCAAAACCCGTTACCAGACCGTATACAAAAGCACTCACCCAGATCAACGGTATGCCTGGAATCACCGGCAGTATGACCCCGGCTAGACCAACTAACATGACCAAGAGTGTTCCGATGAATAAAAGGACTGTCCATACGTTCA
>CAYFQZ010000409.1:0-1941 GCA_964345305.1 uncultured Ignavibacteria bacterium
ATTCGGCAGCATGGTCGTGTGATGGTGATGGTGCCGGCGCCCAGGTTCCGCGTCCGGAAGCGTCTGAAGTCAAAACATGACCAAAAGAAGCGCCCGTGGGCATCCTAAACCCTCTCATCTGGACCGTTCCCTCGACGTCCAGTTTCTGCGACGGACCGAATGTCCCGATACCCACGTTGCCAGATACCGCAGAATACATATTATTTCCGGAGATGGTCCAGTCAGGATCAGCCTCGGCACTATCCGCCTTCAAAGCCCGGTAAGCGAAGGCCACGCTTATTAAATGCAGACGCTGCGGCACGTGCTCCCCGTCAACGGTTATGTCCAACCAGAACTCGTCTGCCTCATAAAAGCTCAAATCTATGGGGTTCACAATCCCCAAAGTCGCGTTGAATAAACCGTTGTTAAGATAGAGCCCGTTCTGGGTTTCGCTCCACAGCATAGAGCCGACCACCGGGTGATTGTAAATCTTGAAAACGAAGTCGCGGTATCCGGTTACGGGCAAGCCATCGTTATCGGTCACCATCCCCTGGTAGTTAATCTTGTGAGGGAAGGCTGGCATAGCCGGGAATTTAGAAGAAACGCTAGCCGGCAGACGCGGCCCAGAAGAAATGTTAGATGAGACCTGCGGTTCAGGAGAGATCTTCTCCGGAACAGCTGCTTGAGAAAAAACTATAACCGGAACGACAATTGCCCCCAATGCCAAAGAAATTAACAACTTTTTCACCTTATCCTCCCACTTCGTTTATAGGATTCATCGGCGCGTCCCCTTCCACGCGCGGACGAATTGCGGGGCTCGATTCCTCCCCCCTATGTCGGTCGTCTGATCCTAGTCGAACGGTTGATCAAGCCAAAATCGTAAATCCCGCTTCGGCAGGCTTTGATACCCTAATGTGTTTTGAACAAGCCATGTCCCGAGACTCTGAGAACAGGACAGTTCGAGCACAAAATGCCAGCCACTCCCGCCGCCGGGGACGGGAGTGGCTGATCTACCTTAAAACATTCTGATTCGGCGTGTTCCTCTTCTTCTCTCTCCGCCTCTCTTAGTGTTCGCCGGTTATTCGCCCTCTCTGTGCTCCGACGCTTAGTCTTCTGCCTCCGGTTCCTTTGCTGCCTCCACCTGGCTCTTCACAGCCTCCGGCGGGTAGAGGGAATTAGCATGGGAGCGCGTCAGGTTGACCATCTCCATGAATCACTGGATGGCCAAGACCGAACGCATCATACTCTGCAGCGACAAACCGACATTCAGTGCGCCCCACTGTCATGGAAGGGGGCGCACCTGAACTCCGAAAAGATCACATCCCCGGCTCAGTGAAGCGTCACCAGAACCTTGATAACGCCGGTGCCGGCTCCTAATGATCCAAGAGCCTTACCTACCACTGTTCCCACTTTTGGATTGTCATCGCGCATGGCGTGACCCGGCGTGCTGGATGTGACCAAAAGATCACCCGGACGGATGGCTCCGTTCTCCGCAGAAACCTTGCACGGGGTAATCCCCACCACCGCCAGAGGTATTTCATTGAATTCCGACGCCATATCCTCCAATTCAAGAGCTGCTAATTCCTCTCCGCTGTCAGCCGGCTTATCCCACTCTCTCTCCGAGCCGATAAAGCCAGGCTTGGTGCTGTATACGCCGGCCACCAGGGTTGATCTTGGCTGTGAGGATCTTGATACTGACCGCGGGTTGTTGGGATCGATTACCATAACGTCCCCCGCTTCTACCGCAAAGGCACCTTCACTGACCGCAATCATGTCCGCATAATCTGCTCCCCAAGGGTGAAATGCCCGGTCCGCATACACGTCTCCGTCCCCGTCGACTCTGAACTCTCTATCTGATCCGCGGTTGCATTCGATGAACTGCATGCCACTGCTTGAACCTGATCCACATTGAAGTTGCAGCATATCCCAGGTAGACGAAACGCTTTGGGTCGTCTGGAAATT
>CAYFQZ010000410.1:0-6163 GCA_964345305.1 uncultured Ignavibacteria bacterium
AGAGAAGGTCACGACAAAGCTATTCAAGAAATACCTGGGAAAAGGACCAGATTGCCAGGCTTTAGTATAGTTCTGCCAAAGAAAACCTGAAGGGAAAATGGTAGGAGGGAATCGATTTATCTCCTTGAGGCTTTTCAACGACCCCATGGCCATCCATAAATAAGGAAAAACCTCCACTAAGGCAAAGGCAGTCAAGAAGACAAGAAGGGCGATTCCCAAAAGACGCGCTTTGCTCACGTCTTTATCCTTTCTATAAATAGTGAACTTTTTTTCTTAGAACTTTCCACTGCAGGGTGGCAAGAACAAAGATTATGAGGAAAAACACGACCACTGCTGCTGAAGCACTGCCAATTTGGAATGAATACAGAAACGCTGTTTCGTATATGTAATAGACGAAAATCTCCGTAGCATAATGTGGACCCCCCTGGGTCATAAGCCGAACAATGTCAAATGCTTGAAAGGACATTATCATAAGGGTTATCATAAGAAAAAGGGTGATGGGAGAAAGAAGTGGCCAGGTAATGAATCTAAACTTCTGCCAGTTGCTAGCTCCATCTATTTCGGCCGCCTGGTATAAATCTGTAGGAATCGTGCGAAGCCCTGCCAAGAAAATTACCATGGGATAGCCAACGATCTTCCAGGTGCTCACCAACACCAAAGAGAAAAGAGCTATTTTTGCATCTCCGAGCCAATCCACAGGAGGTAGTCTGATTAGACCCAAGACGAAGTTTACCAATCCATACTGTGAATCCAGCATCCACAACCACAGGAGAGCTACAGCTACCCAGGAGACAATGTAGGAGCTGAATATACAGGCTTGGAAGAAGGCGCCGTGCTTGCTCGGTTTGTTTAGCATCAAAGCCAGAACCATTCATCCTGACGGCGATGAATTCTTCCTGGAAAAAGACGACATTCGGGAAAAATCGCTGGTGTCGGAATTCGGACTTTATTCTGATGCCCGGGTCAAGGAATATTACCTGCCGCGCGTGACAAGAGACTGTCTCGTGGAATACGAGTACCAGCTTCGTTTGTCAAGCCTGCTCTACTGGTCCGATTGGTTCTTTCAGTCCCATCTTCCCATACTTTATTCCGGGTATACCCTGGCCATTCCCAGGGATTTCGACTTCAAGGTCAAGGTTCTTAACGCCCGCATAGAGCCGAAGATCGACTTTACCAGGGGCAAACAGACCTTCCTCTGGGAGAGAGTCAACAATAGAGCTCTGGAGCGAGAAGTCTTCATGCCTCCCGCAGCCGATAGTGCCGCTCGTTTGGCCTTCTCTCCCGTTCGCTTCACCTTCGATGGCAGGGTCTACCCTTCGCAGTCCTGGGATGATATTGCCAGTTGGTACTGGGAGATCTCCGAATCCAGTGCAGCACTCACCGAGAAGCTGAGTCCTCTAGCTACCGACTTATCGTTTGGCCCGGATTCGAGGGTCGGCAAGATCAAAGCTGTCTTCGACTACGTACAGGAACGCGTAAGATACGTGTCGATAGCAATCGGCGCGGGCGCCTTCAAGCCTCACCTCTGCACGGACGTCCTGGAGTACGGATACGGAGACTGCAAGGACATGTCGTCTCTGCTGATCGCCCTTCTGAAGGCCGTCAGTATCCAGGCCTTCCCGGCGCTGCTTTCCACCAAAGGTCACAGGAGCCTGCTGCCAGAGATGCCCAAGGTGAAACAATTCGATCATGTGGTTGTCGCCGTTCCCGAGGGCGGGACGTACGTCTGGCTGGATCCGGCCTGTCGGAATTGCCGGTTCGGCGAGCTGCCCTTCGAAGATCAAGAAGCCTCCGCACTGGTGGTTAGGCCGGACAGAGGAGAGCTGACCCTCACCCCGGGCAGCCACGAGAACGAGAACTCGACTCGCAGTCTCTGGGAGATCAAGCTGAACTCGGACGGCTCACTCTCCGGCAGCCTGTCCCTGGAGGCCACGGGACAAGAAGAGCTGGCTTTCAGAGCTTCCCTGACCGAACTTACGCCGCAGAGGAGAAGAAAAGCATTGAGCGGCTTCTTGAGCTCCTGGTTTGTTGACCCCTACCTGGTAGACTCGGAGTTCCGGAACTTTGAAGACAGCGATTCCAGTATTTTCATCGGGGCCAGCTTCGTAGCCGGAGGTTTCGGCATAGAGGATCAAGGCAGGCTCTTCCTTCCCGTAAACCTCAACACCCAGAGCTATCTGAGCGTCATGTTTCCTCAGCCGCGAAGGGAGCTTCCCGTGTTCTTCGATTACAGGTTCATCAACGAGGATGAGATAAAGATTCAGCCGCCGGAGGAATTTCAGATCGAGCACCTTCCGGGCGCGGTAAGATTGGACGAACCGTTCGGCCTTTTTGAATCTACTTACCGGCTTGAAGAGAACCAGATCATTCGCAAAAGGACCTTCGTGAGGAAGGAACTGCTCGTCGTTGCCGGCGGATATACCCGCCTGAAGCAGTTCTATGACCGGGCGGCGGAGGAAGACAGCAAACGTTTAATATTGAGCAGGAAGTCTGATGATAACTGAGTAAACCCATCTGGCTCGTCACAGCCTTTTGATGTCGGTCATGGCTAACAGGCAATTTGCCGCTATCACTGTCCTGGTCTTATGCTGTTGCAGCCTGATTGCATTTGCCGAGGACAATTGGATGGAAAAACCTCCCTCCGGCTGGATCAGATCCCTCCCTTCGGAAGATCAGATTCCGGCTGCTTCCGATTATCCCAGCGCAGGTGCCACATACCTTTTGGACGAAGACATCTTTTACGTTGGCGACAGGACCGAAATCAGGATAGTGATCATGAAGATCCTCAATCGTCGAGGACACAGGTACGCGGAGGTGGCCACGCCCTATTATAGGGACCAGGAGTCAATGGAGGTAAGGGGAAGGACCAGGAGGGAGGACGGAACCGTATTGGAGCTAAAGCCGGAGGACGTTCACGAGGTCTCGGTGTCCGATGACCTGAGGAGAAAGAAATTCTCGCTGCCCGGCGTGGAGGACGACTGCCTGATTCACTACGAGATGGTCTTCAGATCGAACAAATACACTCTTTCTGGCATTCGCTATTTTCAAAACGACGAGCCCACGGTCCTTTCTCGATTCAGCCTGGTGGTTCCAAAGCATCTTCGGGTGATCTACTATGACAGTCCTCCCGGGGTACTCGACACGGCGAGAGAGGTGGCTTTTCATTCGGAAGCCGTTTCCCTTTACAGCTTTGTCAGGAGGAACCTGCTGCCGCGGGAGTCTGAGACTTTCATGCCGCCGTCGTTCGAATCCTTCCCCAGCTTGGGGTTTGCGGTAGCGGCCGAGGAAGACCAGGCTCAACTTGAAACCACCTGGGAGAACACGTCCCAATGGTATTTCCAAACCGTGGAGCGACACTTTACGCCCACCAGGGAGATGAAGAAACTGGCGAAAGATATTGCCGAGGACCTTACCAGTGAGAAAGAAAAGATCGAAAAGCTGTTTTACTTCGTACAGGACCATTTTAAGGCCGGATTTGTGTCCCGTTCCATCTTCGATCTGCCGGAAACCATATTCAGTCGCCAGGTGGGCAGCAGTGCCGAGGTAAGCGGAATACTATATGGCCTGCTGAAATCCGTTGGAGTGCAAACCACGCCGGTGCTTGTGCCCAGCCGGGAGACGGTGATCAACCTGCCGGACGTGCCCATGTTGGACTGGTTCAGCCATCTTCTGCTGAAGGCCGACGTGGACGGGAAGGACTTGTGGCTGGACCCGTCCCAGGCGGGAAACGGCCCCAACTGCATTTCAGAACCATACCGGGGTGTGGACGGGCTGGTGGTCCAGGAAGCTGGTGGGGGACTGATTCGTACGCCTTCTCTGCCCCATGCTGAAAACCTCAAGACCACGGTGAGCGAAGTGAAGCTGACGGCCGACAGCAGCATCACCTGCGAAACGCGGGAAGTCTATTCTGTCCCGAGAAGCGGCAAGATAAGGAGTATGCTCAGGAGTCTGACCATCCAGGAGCGAAAGGATAACCTGGCTAACGCTATTTGCCGATACTGTCCGGGTGCTATTCTGGATACCTGCGATTTCGGCGATCTTTACAGCTACACCGAGGGGTTCGAGGTGTATTATCGATTCAGCTCCTCGCATTACCTGCAAAGGGCCGACACTCTTCTTTATATGAATCCGAACATCTTGACTCGCGATGTTACCGCCAAAGAGTTCGTTCAACCTGCCCGAATCTTTCCCATCATGTTCGATCAGACCAGTAGCGATCTGGATCAGGTGACCATCGTCATACCACCCTCTTACGAGGTGACGGCTCTGCCAGACTCAATCCATATTCAAAGCGAATTCGGAGAATTCCGCGCTGAGTATGAAATAAAGGGAAACTTGGTGAAGTATAAGCGCGTTCTTGATATCAGACAGCGAATGATCCCTGCGACTTCGTACAAGGATGTCAAAAGCTTCTTCAACCTGATATCCGAGCAGGATCAGAAACAGATTGCTCTGAGGAAGAGAAGATAGAATTCAGATCACACCGCGGCCCCGGCCGCTCAACTCAGATCACTACCGAGCGCAAGTCTGATGGTTGATCTGTAGTCGACAAACCAGTTCAAGGAGGAATCAGATGAACCGGCAATTCAATAAACTGGTGGATGAAATCCTGGAGTTCCTGTGGAAAAGCAGGCCATCGGCGGCAACGTTTTCAGGCATCCACAAATATGATGACAAGTTGGACAGAACCGATTCTGGGGCTCGCAGACGCTACCTCCGAGAGTCCAAGAGGTACCTCAGGAAACTTACTGCCTTTGCCCCGGCGAGGAGGGGTGGTGGCGCGACCAGACTGTCCATGTCCGAGGAAATGGATTGGCGAATACTCAGGGACTCGCTGGAGGTAGAGATAAAGGACGAGCAACACGTACGCTGGTTTAACAGGGCTGCTCACATCTATCCATATTATGCGCTGATGGGATGCTATGTCTTCATCCTGCGTGATTTCGCCCCCTTGAGGAAAAGGATGCAATCTCTCTTGGCTCGGCTGAGACAGGTTCCCCGGTTCCTAATGGAGGGTCAGGAGAACTTGAGGAGGGGAAGAAACATTCCCAGGATATGGACTCAGACCGCCATCCAGACGACCACCGGAGGGAAGCAGTTCTTCCAGCAAATGATCCCGATCTTCGCTGAAAAAGTGCCGGGCCTGAAGGCACAGATTCTCACGGCCAATCGCAGAGCTTTGAGGGCTTTCGACGAATATGAGCAGTTCCTGAAAAAACGCCTTCTTCCGCGATCAAAGGGCCGCTTCGGGGTGGGAAGAGACTTCTTTAATTTTCTTCTGTCCGTGCATCACCAGCTTCCCTACACAACTGATGAACTCGTGACAATAGGCAATAAGATCATAAGGCAGACACAGGCCGAGATGAGGCTTACGGCCAAAAGGATAAATCCCGGGAAGAGCTGGCCCAGGATCGTGGAGGATCTGAAAAAGAAGCATCCGGCCAAACATCGTCTTCTCGAGTTCTACCAAAAGGAGATGGCTAGGGCCAGAGATTTCGTAAAGAAAAAGGACCTGGTCACAATCCCCAAGGGTGAAAGTTTGTCCCTGGTGGAAACTCCGGTTTTTCAAAGACACACCATCCCTTACGGCGCGTATATGTCCCCGGCCCCGTTTGAGAAAAAGCAGGAAGGATTCTTCTGGGTTACCCCGGTTAATGAAAAGCTTCCGCCCGAGCAGCAGGAGGAGCAACTGCAGGGACACAACTCCTACGGAGCAGTCATCACCGCATTACACGAGGCTTATCCCGGTCATCATCTTCAGCTGGTTCATTCCAACAGGGTAAGGTCCAAGGTCAGGCGCCAGTTTGGCACCCCACTCTTTGCCGAAGGCTGGGCGCTCTATTGTGAAGAGCTCATGTATGAGAAAGGATTCTATACCAGGCCGGAAACCCGCCTGCTTCAGCTGAAGGATCAGCTCTGGCGCGGCTGCCGGGTGGTGATTGACGCCAGCCTGCATACCGGCAAGATGAGCTTCAACCAGGCGGTGGAGATGCTGGTCGACGTGGCCAAACTGGAAAGGACCAATGCCATTGCAGAGGTGAAAAGATACACCTACACGCCCAGCCAGCCCATGACGTACGCGATGGGCAAGACCGAGATCTTGAGATTGCGGGACGACTTCAAGAAAGCCAAAGGAAAAGGATTCAATCTCAAAAAATTCCAC
>CAYFQZ010000411.1:0-3039 GCA_964345305.1 uncultured Ignavibacteria bacterium
GGGACACTGAGGATAGGGGATCCCTTCGTAACCGGACCTCACCACGGGAGGGTGAGGGCCATGTTCAACCACAGGGGCAATCCGGTGGTGGAAGCGGGGCCGTCCATGCCGGTGCAGGTATTGGGTGCATCGGGAGTGCCCCAAGCCGGAGACAGCTTCGTGGTTACCGAAAGCGAGGCGGAGGCCCGGCAGATTTCGACCAGAAGATCCAGGCTGAAAAGAGAGCAGGATCTCAGACAGGTGCGAAGAGCTTCCTTGGCCGATGTATACCAGCAAATCGAGGAGGGCAAGGCCAGAGAACTGAGGTTGATTCTGAAGGGAGACGTGGGAGGATCGGTGGAAGCCCTCTCCGATACCCTGGAGAAGCTCTCTGCGGACGAGGTCAAGGTGATCGTGATTCGTCGGGGGGTGGGACCAGTCACCGAAAGCGACGTTCTTCTGGCAGAGGCCTCGGAAGCTATCGTCATCGGATTTCACGTTCGTACGGAGCTGAGGGCCAGAGAGTTGGCCTCAAAGGAAGGTGTGGACATCAGGCTGTATGACGTGATATACGAGATCGAATCGGACGTCAGGAAGGCCCTGGAGGGTCTTCTCGAACCCGAGATCACCGAGACCGTTTCGGGAACCGCCGAGGTGAAAAACGTCTTCAAGATATCCGACGTGGGTCAGGTGGCCGGATGCTTTGTCCAGGACGGACTCGTTCGGATGGGGGATAAGGTCCGGGTGATTCGCGACGGGGTGGCGATCTACGACGGGGTAATCTCGTCCTTGAGAAGATTCAAGGACGACGTGAAGGAGGTCTCCAGCGGTATGGAATGCGGCATAAAAATCGAGGACTACAACGACGTAAAGGTGGATGATGTGCTGGAGATCTACCAGCTGGAAGAGGTCGCTCGGAAGTTGGATTAGATCTTGATCCGTTGAGCAGCAAGCTCAATCGTAAACCCAAACATCCATGCCTTCGCTTTCGATGGTTGTCGGTCTGGCCAGCATTGAAATCCACCTTCCGGAAAGTGGATCTTTAAAAACCAAGAGGCAGCTTGTAAAGAGGATAAAGGACCGGGTCAAAAACAGATTCAACGTCTCCATCGCCGAGGTGGAGCACAACGATCTGTGGCAGAGGGCCACCCTGGGCGTGTCGGTGGTTGCCAACGACAGACAGTTTGCCAACCAGGTCCTAAGCGGGGTGGTGGAGTTCGTGGGCAGAGTGAACGGAGTTCACATACTGGATTATTCCATAGAGCTGCTTTGAGCCGGAAGCCGCCGAAAGAGCCAGGGGGCTGTTATGCAGTATTCGAGGAGAGACCGGGTGGGCGACCTGCTCAAGAGGGAGATCGCCAGCATAGTACAGCAGGAACTTAAGGATCCGGGAGTCGGCTTCGTCACCATAACCGCAGTCAAGGTCTCGGTGGATCTGAAGCATGCCCGGGTGTTTTACACGGTGTTGGGAGACGAAGAAACCAGAAGGAAAAGCGCCTCCGCTTTGAAAAGAGCGTCGGGATTCATTCAGCGTGAGATAGGGAGGAGGCTGCGGCTCAGGTACACACCGGAGATATGGTTTGATTTTGACTCATCGGTGGAATATGGTGCCCATATCGAGCATCTGATTCAGAAAATACACTCGGAGGAGAGGAGGGATTCCGACGACGGCGACAGGAAGACACCTCCCGCGAGCGGCCCGGCCTTGAGCGAAAATGGAGAAGATGCATAGTCAATTGGAGAGGATCCTGGATTTCGTGCGAGGAAGTCAGGGAATCCTGATTACCTCCCATCTCGATCCGGACGGCGATTCGATCGGATCCCAGCTGGCCCTCGCTCACCTGGTGGAAAGATGGGGTAAGAGCTGTCGCATCGCAAATCAAGGCGAGTTGCCCTACAAATACGCTTTCCTCGATCCTGAGGGGAGGATCGAGAAGGTCGAGGAGATACAGAATCCAAAAGATGGAGGTGCGGGCTTCGATCTGGTCTTCGTCTTGGATTGCACCTCCATGAACCGCGTGGGAGAGGCAGCGAAGATGATACCGTCCGGAGCCACGATGGTGAACATAGACCACCATCCGGACAACGAAGGGTTTGGCAGCTTCAACTACGTCGACCCCCATGCCTCTGCTGTGGGGGAGATAATATTCTGGCTGATCAAGGCCGCTGAATTGCCTTTGCTGCCGGAGGTGGCCGACTGGCTTTACGCTGCCATACTAACCGACACTGGCAGGTTCAAGTTCAGCAATACCACCCCATCCTGTTTGAGAGCTTGCGCCGAGCTCATCGAGTCGGGCGCCGATCCCAGGTCGGTCACCAACCGGATATACTTCAACCACTCTCTGCAGTTCTTGAAGCTTCTGGGATCGACCTTGAGCAGCCCGGAGATCATCGAGGAGAACAGGATATGCGCCATGACCATCAGGCAAAAGACCCTGGACGATTTGAGAGTCGAGCCGGAGGAGATTGAGGGTTTGGTGAACTACTCGCTTTTCTTGAAGGGAGTCGAAATAGGGCTGCTTTTCACCGAAAAAGGAGACGGGAAGACCAAGGTGAACCTTAGATCCCAGAACGAGTTCGACGTGGCCCGGGTGGCGAAGACTTACGGCGGCGGGGGTCACAGGAACGCCGCCGGGTGCACCCTCGACCATACCCTGGAGCAAACCAAGAAAATGATAGTAGGGCAAATTCAGAGGATCCTGAAGAATGAACCTGTCGGGAGTATTGATAGTTGACAAACCCACCGGAGTTACCTCGCATGACGTGATAGCCAGACTGAGGAGGTTGCTGGGTGTCAGGGCAATGGGCCACGCCGGCACACTGGATCCGGGTGCGAGCGGGGTGCTTTTGGCCTGCGTGGGCAGAGCTACCAAAATAGTGCGTTTTCTGAGCGAATACCACAAGGAATATGAGGCGGTGATCAGGCTGGGCGTCACCACAGACACTTATGATGCCGACGGGAAAATCACTGGGGTGAAGGATGATCTTAAGATGACCCCAGAGCAGATAACAGAGGCAGTCCTTTCGTTCAAGGGAAAGATGTGGCAGATGCCTCCCCTA
>CAYFQZ010000412.1:0-2006 GCA_964345305.1 uncultured Ignavibacteria bacterium
GCAACGTTCAAGACGTTTCTATTCAAGCTTAGCAGGCATCGGCTTTGGGCTTGGACTTCCGGTGGTGGTCTACGGTATACTACGCAACTACCAGGCAAACTGGTCCTTCAACTATTCGATGTTCATTGGTAATCAGTTCAACTACTGGGGCAGCATATTGGTTGCGCTGGGGCATATTGGAGTGATCATGTTGATCTGCAAATCCAGCTACTTCAGCAAGCTCATCGGTCGCTTTGCGGCCGTGGGCCGAATGGCTTTGAGCAACTACCTCCTGCAAACCATCATCTGCACGACGATTTTCTACGGGCATGGCCTGGGGCTATTTGGTCAGATCGAACGAAGCGGACAAATCCTGATTGTCTTTGGCATATGGGTTTTTCAACTGTGGCTATCGCCCGTTTGGTTGCGATATTTTCGGTTCGGCCCTGCCGAATTGATGTGGCGCTCCCTCACCTATTGGAGGCTTCAACCCGTTCGGCAAGAGGATTGAAGGAAACCTTGGAAAAAGTACAAAAGTCTAATTCGAGGAAAAATCATGTCAAACAGTACAATCGAGAACTTCGGGCAGGAAAGGGAAAGACTGAATCAGATCGTGATGAAATATAGTGGGTCGAGCATCAAGAGATTCTACAGCCTTGATTCGCAGGTGTATGGCGATGGTGCTCTTCCAAAGAAAACCAAGGAGCTTTTGGGCCTGGTGGCTTCTTTGGTCTTGAGATGCGACGACTGTATCAAGTATCACGTTGTTCGATGCCATCAGGAGGGCGTGACCAGCGACGAACTTGACGAGGCACTGGCCATAGGTCTTGTGGTAGGAGGATCAATTACCATCCCGCATCTCAGGAGAACGCTCCAAGCGTGGGACGAATTGAAGAGGGCAGACTGAATCGAGAAGAGCAGGAAGCTCGAGAGACAGGCTCAAACGAGGAACTTGTCCTTCCGGACTCAGTTCGGATATCGAGAGGAGTGATCAGAAATGAAGCGTCTTCATTGGCAGACTGTTTTGGGAATAGTCCTGGTTGCGTTGTCGGCAATAGTCTACGTCATTCACTATGTGATCTTCCGCGATGTCCACCACATATTCATTTATTTAATCGGGGACATCGCTTTTGTCTTCTTCGAGGTGCTGTTGGTCACGTTGATCATCCATCAGCTCTTGAGTGAAAGGGAAAAGAGAGCTCGGCTGGAAAAACTGAACATGGTAATCGGGGCCTTCTTCAGCGAGGTAGCAATAGAGTTGTTGACCTACTTTTCCGACTTTGATCCCAGGTTGGACGAAATCAGAGGAGAGCTTATCGTCACCAAAGACTGGTCCGAGCGAGAATTCGCTCGCATGGCCGGACGCCTCAAGAACTACGAGTACGGTGTGGATATCCAAAAGGTAAATCTGGAAGATCTGCGTACCTTCCTTTTGGAGAAGCGGAATTTCCTGCTGCGACTTCTGGAAAACCCCAATCTGCTGGAACACGAATCCTTTACCGGACTCCTCCGGGCGGTCTTTCATCTGACCGAGGAATTAGGAAACAGGGAAGACGTAAAGGAGCTGCCGGAAACCGACTACGAGCATCTCGCCGGTGACATAAAGAGGGTATACATCCAGCTCGTCGGTCAGTGGCTGGATTATATGAAGCACCTGAAAGACAACTATCCTTATCTCTTTTCTCTTGCCATGAGAACCAACCCCTTTGACAAGGAAGCGTCACCCATAGTCAAGTAAATGGCTCAGCAATGAAAGTGCGCCAACGCAAAGTGCGAAAAATCCTCCAACCCTGCAACCTGGAGTGGCTTGCCTATCAAATAGACCCATACATCGGCTGCGAACACCACTGTCACTACTGCTATACCCTGAACCAGACTGACACGGACGAGACCAAAGCGATTATCATACACAAGGACCTTGCAGGCCAATTCAGCCGCGAACTGTCAGCCACCTTGAGAGACTCGATCAGCGTCCCTGGAAGATAGGCGAAGCCAAGGGAGCTGAAGAAAGACCATTGCCTCGAAGT
>CAYFQZ010000413.1:0-3901 GCA_964345305.1 uncultured Ignavibacteria bacterium
CAGTCGCTCGCAATGACCGAGTCAATCTGTTTATTTCTGCAATAGGCCGCTGATTGTCTTTTCCAGTTCGTCCAGCTGGAAGGGCTTGTAAATGATTAGATCGACCTTTGACTCTTTCATCTTGGTCTGATCCGGATCTACTCCCCAGCCGGTTATGACCACCACGGGCACTTTGGGATTTCTGTCTTTTACCGCTCTGGAAACGTCCCAGCCTGACACGTCCGGCATACCCAGATCGGTTATCACCAGGTCGCATCGGTCTTTCTTGAACATCTCCAGCCCGGCCTTGCCGGAGGAGGCAACTTGCGACTGGTAATCCATCCTCTCCAGCACACTGACCAATAGATCAGTGATCATGGGCTGATCGTCAATCACCAGGACCTTCTTGGTTCTTGGAGCCAAGTTCCCTTCCCCCTTGATGGTCACCACCTCTTCTATCCTCAGTTCATCTCCGGAAGGCAGTACAATCGGCCCCCTGTCTTGCCTCTCCTCGGACGGAGCTTGACCAACAGGTGTGGTGGGCATTCCGGTTACAAAAGGAACGACTCTGTTTCTCAAGCGGTGCTGCTCCTCCAGCATCTCCGACGCGGCGACGCTGGTCTTCTTCCGGTATCTTAAATTCATAAGATCGACGCTGCCCAGAACCTGGATCAGAAGCTCGTCCAGGTTAAGCCGAAGATGCCTGGAGAAAAGCTCCTGAAGCCCGGAGATCTGACCGGCGAGCAGGTTGATGATCTTTGCGTCCGCTTCTTTGAACCTGTGCGGCTCTTCACCGAACGCAGCCAGGATGCCCCACACCTCTTTTCCAGAAAGCAGAGGCACAGCGATCATCGATCTCAGGCCTTCGTTTTCCGCCAGGGTCGATAAGGCCGGTTCGGTTTGCGAAATATCATCCACCACCTGGGGGATGCGGGTCTCGATCAGACGCCCGAAAACTGCCAAACCGCGGTTCAACTCACCCAAGATTTCGATGGATTCTTCGCGAAAACCGCAAGAATATTCAATTGCCAAGTCGGCTTCGGAAGGAGTCAACTTGAAGATGGCTATATGGCTTATCTTGAAGAACTCAATTAGCTGCCCGGTAATCAGTTCGAATAGCTGGTTCATATCGTCTTCTCGCTTTCGGAATTCTCATTTGACTGCTTGTCGTCTTACAGGAGTCTCTTCTTGTACCGTGCCGAATAGGGTGAAGGTGTCTGCCTGGTTTATCTTCACGCTGGCTATTTTCCCCAGCAGGTTTTCGTTGGTATCTATAACCACAGTTTTGTTGTTTCTGGTCTTTCCCTTCCATTTGTTCCTGTCTCTTTTACTCTTTTCGTCGACCAGGACCTGCACGGTCCGGCCCGGAAAGGTCTGATTCCTCTTCCTGGATATCTCTTTCTGCAGCTCGATCAAGGTGTGCAGGCGTCTGAGCTTTTTCTTCTCGGGGACATCGTCTGCCAACCTTGCCGCTTCGGTTCCCTCTCTGATGGAGTAACGAAACATGAAAGCCGAATCGAACTCGACCTTCTTCATCATGTCCAGCGTCTGCTTGAAATCCTCTTCAGTTTCGGAAGGGAAGCCGACGATCAAGTCGGTGGTAAGACTTACATCCGGTATTCTCTCCCTGATCTTTCCGGCTAATTCCAGATAATCGGTCGACGTGTATCGTCGGTTCATCATCTTCAGGATTCTGTCCGAACCTGCCTGCAAGGGCAGATGGATGTGCTCGCAGACCTTCCGAAGCGCTGCAATTTTGTCGGTCAGTTTTTCGGATAGATCCTTGGGGTGTGAGGTCATGAACCGAATCCAGTCGATCTCCGTCTCATCACTGACCACCTGCAAAAGATCGGCGAAGTCCTTTCCCTCGAACCGGTATGAGTTGACGTTCTGCCCGATTAAGGTCACCTCTTTGCAGCCGGATTCGGCCAAAAGCTGAACTTCTCTGACTATCTGGTTTGCCGGTCTGTGCCTTTCCGGTCCCCTTACGTAGGGAACCACGCAATAGGAGCAGAAGTTATCACATCCCCGGGAGATGGCCACAAAGGCAGTGTAGGGGGTCTTTCGCTCGGGAACCATCTCAGCTTCCCATATCTTCTCCGGGTGAAACTCGTCACGGGAAGCGCAGACGTCAACGTGGGAATGTCGCTGGTGGTCTTTCAGACTGCGGGGAAGTGTGAACATCTGATCCGGTCCCAGGATCAAATCCAGCAGGGGAATCTGTCCCAGCAGCTCCGTTCCCATTCTCTGGGCCATGCAGCCGGTGACCACCAGCCTGACGTTCGGATTTGCCTGCTTGTATTTCTGAAACTCGGAAAGTCTTCCCAGGGCACGCGTTTCCGCTGTTTTTCTGACGGAGCAGGTGTTTAACACGATAACGTCTGCTTCCTGGGGGCTTTTCGAGATGGCGTAACCTTGCGAGAGAAGCAGCCCTTTGAGTCTTTCCGAGTCGTAGACGTTCATCTGGCAGCCGAATGTCTGCAAGTATACCTTTTTGCTCATAGGAATCTCTCGGTATGAGTCTGCACACCGGGGCGACTGCTGCCTTTAGCATTATACCTTGCCCCAGGATTTTGTCAAGCGCTAAAAGAGAAAGGCGCCGCGCTCCCTTCAGGTTGTCCTAGGGTTGCGGCGCCTTCCTCTCAGTTAGCCCGCCTTCACATGGGGCTTCTTGTACGTTTCTCAGGTTATTGTGTTAAGCACCTCATGAGCTTTTCGATAGGACAAGAAGAATCAGCCTCTTATATGCTCCACCAGTAGTTCAACTTGATCAAAAACGTATTGCCGGGTATGGTCTCAAAGAGGTCGTTGAAGTCATCTCTGAGTCTGAAATCGCCCGCTCCCACTCCCTGGTTCCAGGTATTCCGGTTCTGAGTCCAGACCAGGAAAAGGGTGCTGCCGGGCCGGTACTCCCAGCGAAGGACCACGTTGGAGTTGAAAGACCTCCACTTGAAATCCGACTCCTCTTCCGCCTCGTCGTAAACAGTCTCGTCCACGTACTCGAAGTCATCGGGGGGAAGGAGCTTTTTGAAGTTCTTGTAATCAACGGCCGCCATGAAAGGCTGAGCATATATCTGAAGGGTGAGATCCTTGGTGAAAACATATGTTGCCCTGAGGGTCATATCAAACCTTTCCATGTTCTGCTCGCCGAAGATATCATCGGTTCGGTTGCCCTCGTCATCTTCCAGGTGGGTCAGCCATCTGGAAACACCCTCGGTGCGTTGATAGCCCGGACCTCCGCTGATTTCGATGTTTGATCTCGGCTGGAAGTTGAGCCAGACGCTGTAGTAATTGAAATGTCCGTCCCAGGTGTCTCCTCCCTCGATGTAAGGGTTGATCTGATACCACTTCCGACTGTCGGTATTCCCCCAGAACCACCAGCTTCTTCCTATCGGGATGGGAGCCGGGGGGCCTCCCCGGGTCTCCCGGTCCGAATAGATGTTGTCGAAATCGGTCCAGATTCCGCCGCCGAAGTACCAGAAGTTGGTAAATTCAAAGTGGAAATTGTAGTTGCCGCCGCGCGTCAACCTGACGTTGGATAAGTTGTCGGTGAAGCCGACATTGAAGTTGTTCCAGGTCTTTCTTATGATCCACCAGGGTTCCGTGGTCCTGTACTGCACCCAACCCCACATTTCCCGGTAACCGTCGCGCCTGAGGAATCCCATGTGGTTCAAATTCAGTCCCCGGTCCATGTATTCTCCCCCGATCTCTCCCCGGAAGTGCCCGCCGCCCTCCTTGCACCACTCCATCCACGCACCCCAGCCATCCTGGTCGGGCGCAGTCTTGGAAGCCATCAATTGCCCTCGGTACACGTAGTCACCGTTGTGAAAGCGCAAGGTCCAGTCTACGTCTCCGGTATAAGCAGGGTGGGAACCTTTCTGGTTGACCGCGGTGATCATAGCTCCCACGGTCGAGTTTTTCA
>CAYFQZ010000414.1:0-2219 GCA_964345305.1 uncultured Ignavibacteria bacterium
ATCTGATCCAACGGTGCCTCCCTCATCTCACATGTAGGCCAATCCTGCATCCACAGGGCTGGACCAGGAGTTGCTTCCCCCCAACTCTGGCGCAAAGACAAAATCTCAGCCAAGACGTCTGCGTGATCGATTTGATCCCTGTAGCCCGTCCGGAAACCCCAGCGGCGATATGGTGATCTCTACCATTGGCGCTTCTTGATTTGTCTGCGCCACTTGGCAATATTTCTCCACTTCTTTCTGGCGTCAAGCCTGGCCCTCTGATCCTTACGGATGGTGAGGTGCACAAGTTCCTTTTTCAATTTAAGATAGCTGCTGAGTCTCCTTCTGTCAAGCCGACCCTCTTCGATCGCTTGCCGCACAGCGCATCCGGGCTCACCCTGGTGCCTGCAATCTCTGAAACGGCACTCCGGAGCAAGCTTCTCAATATCGTCGAACGTCCTGGTCAGCCCATGCTCCTGGTCCCACATGGCCAGCTCGCGCATTCCGGGCGTGTCAATCACCATACCACCGGTTGGAAGCAGAATCAACTCCCGAGTGATTGTCGTGTGACGTCCTCTCTTGTCATAATCGCGTACCGGACTCACTTTCAACCGATCCTCCCCAAGGAGCGCGTTGATAATGGTGGACTTGCCCACACCCGACGAGCCCAGGAATGCCCCGGTTTTGCCACCACCCAAGTATTGATCGAAGATGGCAAGTCCTTCGTTTTTCGTGGCGCTGATAGCATGAGCAGGCGCTCCGAACGCAATGGACCCGACCTCCCTTAAGTGTGCGTCGACACCGGCGCACACGTCTGCCTTGTTCAGCAGGATAACCGGGTTTGCCCCGCTCTGCCAGGCCACGGTCAGGTAGCGTTCGATTCGGCGCAGATTGAACTCCCCATCCATACCACTGACCAGAAAGACGGTGTCCACGTTGGCGGCCAGCACCTGTTCCTCGGTCTTCCCACCGGTGTCAGGCATCCCACCCGAGAGCACCGCCTTCCGCGAGAAGCTGCTTTTCCTGGGAAGAAGGGCGTGGATAGTTGCTCTGCCTTCTCGCGTTCTGACGGATGCTGCCACCCAGTCCCCGACGGTGGGGAAGTCGGCTCTGGAACGGGCAGCGTAGAAAAATTTCCCGGATACCTCGGCGGTCAACTCTCCCTCTTCAGCGTAGAGTAGGTAGATGCGTTTGTGCTCCTGCGCGACCCTTGCGGGAACCAGCTCCTGGTTTCTCAAACTCTCAAAATGTTCTTCAAAAAAGGAATTCCACCCTAAATGTGTCAAATTCATTGCCGTGTCCCTTCCAGTAGAGTTCTTGTGTCAAGGCTCAAGGAGTCTTTCCGGCAGTCAAGATCCAAGAGGCAGTCGTGCGTGATTGGTTGTCTCCCTGGGCCGAAAACAAAAAGAAGCCGCGAAATAGTTGTTCCGCGGCTCCGCGTAAACCACTGCCTGCCTAAGAAAAAGCCGCGGACGCATCACGCCCGCGGCACAGAGAAAAGAAGCGGCCTCCCCTGAGGAATGGCCGCTAGATGTTCTTATCCATCAAAGCGACTTCAGAAGCGGCTCCTCCCCGGGCGTGATAATTCCCTGATCTCTGTCTTCTCGGCTTTCATAAATCACGCCTCCTTTCGGTGTGAAGTCATAGACGGTTCAACTCCAGTTACGTGCGTCAGTATATCGTTGTTTCCCAAAAAGTCAAGAGAAATAATGAACCACACCCAGATGAGGAACAAAGCTTCCAAGGAGAGTTTCAAATGCAACAGACGGTCGGTGGACCGAACGCTGCTCCGGGCCATTCAAAAGTTGAGTTTTCAGGGTTGACATATAGAAAAAAAGTATTATATAAATACTCACGCGAAGGAGATAAACATCGTATCTAAAAGAACGCACGCTTGAGCTTAAGATGATAAGGATAAAGAACTTAACCAAGAATTTCGGCGATTTGAGGGCGGTAGACGACGTTAGCTTTGACGTTCGCACCGGCGAGATTTTGGGATTTTTGGGACCGAATGGCGCAGGCAAGACCACCACGGTCAGGATCATCACCTGCTACATGCATCCCACTTCCGGCCGGGTCGAGGTGGACGGGCTCAACGTGGCCGAGCACTCGCTAGAGGTAAGGAAAAAAATCGGCTATCTGCCCGAGAACGCCCCCCTGTATTCCGAAATGAGCGTGCTGGACTATCTCCGGTTCATTATGGGCATCAGGGGAATAGACAGGGAGAGGTGGGGCCAAAG
>CAYFQZ010000415.1:0-5414 GCA_964345305.1 uncultured Ignavibacteria bacterium
TGTGTCGCATCGACAGGCGGCCGTTATGTGTGACACCTCTAGATTTCATCAAATATCGAAAAAAACCGCCCGAATACGGGCGGTTTTCCCGGGATTTCGTAACTCGCTCTATTTGAACCGCTTGGGTGACCTCTTTTCCCATTCCACGATGATGGGGCTGGCTACGAACACAGACGAGTAGCTTCCGATGATTATCCCCATCATCAGGGCCAATGCGAAATCATGCACTACCTCGCCTCCCACCAAAAACAGCACGAATACGACCATGAAGGTGGTAAGAGACGTGATGATGGTTCGGCTCAAGACCTCGTTGACGCTGGCGTTTATGGTGCTGGCGAAATCGCCCTTCTTTCGGAATAGTTTTAGATTCTCTCTGATCCGGTCGTAAACCACCACCGTGTCGGTCAGCGAGTATCCAGCCAAGGTCAACAGCGCGGTTACGATCAGCAGGGTGATTTCCCTTTGAAGCACGAACATCAGCCCCAGAACCACCAGCACGTCATGAAAAGTGGTTACGGTGGCAGCCAATCCAAACCTAAAATCGAATCTTATCCATATGTAAATGAGGATTCCGGCCAGAGCTATGAGAACGGCAAGACGGGCCTGACTCTGCAGCGTCTCTCCCACGGCCGGGCCAATACCGTCCACAGAGTCCAGGTTGAACTTGTTTTGGGGGAACTCCGCGGCCAACGCGTTTAAGATGCCCTGGGAAATGGTGGTGACTTCCTCGTCCGTGGCGGTCTTGACTCTTATCAGGTAGTAGTTTGCCCTTTCCCGGCGAAGCGACTGAATGAAAGCATCGTCATAGCCGCTTCTGCTAAGAGCTGACCTGAGATCGCCTATGCTCACCGGCTGGTCAAAGTATCCCTGTATCATGGTTCCGCCGGCGAAATCTATTCCCAGGTCGGCTTTGCCCAGGAATATGGCTATGAAAGCCGCTATTCCTAAGATCACCAGGATGACAGACAATCCAAAGGTGTAACGCCTCATGCCCATGAAATCTATGTTGGTCTTTTTCAGGATTTGAAACATGTTCAGCTACTCCCGCAATCATATGCTCAAGGTGCGATATCCCTTCCTTATGTCGAATATCACCCGGGTGATAACCACGGCCGTAAACAGGCTTATGGCAACGCCCAGGCTCAGGGCGACGGCAAACCCCTTTACCGGACCGGTACCGAACTGGAACAGTACGGCGGCCGTTATAAGAGTGGTGACGTGGGCGTCCACGATGGCCAGAAGCGCCCTCTTGTAACCGGCATCGATGGCAGCCCGGATGGTCTTTCCGGTTCTTAGCTCCTCCCTTATGCGCTCGAATATCAGCACGTTGGCATCCACGGACATTCCGATGGTGAGTATGATACCGGCTATCCCGGGCAAGGTGAGCGTGGCGTGAAGGGCCGCCATCGCAGCCAGAAGGAAGGTCAGGTTGAAAAGCAGGGCCACGTCGGCTATGATGCCGGAAAGCCGATAGTAGAAAGCCATGAAAAGCAGAACCAGCAAAAATCCGATGATGGCGGCGGTGGTGCCTTTCTGGATTGAATCCTGCCCCAGAGAGGGCCCGATCACCCGGTTCTCGATTATCTTCACCGGCGCAGGAAGCGCACCGGCCCGTAAAACGATGGCCAGATCCGAGGCGTCCTCGAAGTTGGCGGTGCCGCCCATCTCGATTACTCCTTCATCCCGGATCTTGGAGCGGATGATGGGTGCCGATTCCACCCTGCCGTCGAGCATGATGGCCAGGGGCTTGTCTATGTTGGCTCCGGTCACCCGGGAGAATATCCTCCCGCCCTTCTTGGTCAGGTTGAAAAGGACTTCCGGCCTTCTGAATTGGGGATCTAGCCTGGGCCTGGCATCCACCAGGTACTTGCCGGACAACTCCGTTCTTTTCTTCGCCAGGTAGAGACCCCAGAACTCCTCACCTCGATCCATCTCCGTTCGGGTGGACCAGGCGAATTCAGTGTCCTTGGGAACGAGTTCCCGGACTTCCGGTTTGCCAAGCAGAAGCTCAACCTTGGGCTTCTCCTCCGCCAGCACACGGAAGTACGAGCTGCCCTGGGTGTACTCCAGGTACTGGGTGAAAGGCCTTTCTTCGTAAAATGGCTCCTCTTCCTCTTCCAGGAAACCGGCCGTGTCCTCCTCGGCGGTGTCCGGCTCTTCCTCTTCGGCAAAAAGGTCCTTTACCACGTCAGTTTTTTCTTCCTCTTCTTCCTCTGCAGGCTCGAACAGCTCCTCTTCCGCAGCCGTGGTCTCGGCCTGGGCCAGCACCTCGTCGATTTTCTTCAGGACCGACATAGTGTTGTCGGGATCCTCCAGCAGCTTGAACTCAAGCTGGGCGGTCTGCCCTATGAGCCCCTGGGCCCTTTCCACGTCCTGAAGCCCGGGCAGTTCAACCACTATCCTGTCTGCACCCTGCTTATGGATCAGCGGTTCCGTTATCCCGAACTGATCCACACGGTTACGGATGATCTCCAGAGCCCTTTCCGCCGCGTCTTTCCTCTCGTTCTCGCTCAGCCTGGACTGATCCACCTGCAACACCACGTGCATGCCGCCTTTAAGATCCAGACCGAGCTTTATGGCCCGCTGCTCAAGACTGATCAGATCCTGTGGCTCCGTGTTGCGGATCTCCTCCTTGTTCTCTTCGGACATGCTCCAGAGCTTGATGCTGGGAAAGAGGGAATAAAAGGATGCAAGGATCAGGAAGGAAATCAACAGTATCAAATAGAGCCGCGACCTTCTCATCTTCGTTTTCTCCTAAACTAACCGCCGCAAAATGGCAAGACCTGAATATATACCATTAATACGAATTGTCAAGAAATACCTTGACAATTTTTTGACGCATCCTAATATAGCCAAATCAGATGCATATGTGTGTGTAAGTCCTCGTTTTTCCAGGAGGAAATTTATGATTCGCAAATTCGCGTGGGCAGTCGTGTCACTGCTGATCTTCTTGCCTCCTTTGGCACAGGGTCAAGTGCCTGAAAGCCAGGCGGCGAAGGAACAGAAGGAAGCAAGGGTCCTGGACAAGGGCAGTGCATCTGCACGGACAGCTCTCACACCTACTATATTTACGGTGGCGACATGGTGATAGCCGAGTACGACCTTGACAGCAACTGCGTCAACAACTATATCTTTGCGGGCAATGATCGGATCGGGATTATGAGAAATCCGGGACAAAATGACCTGCTTTTGTTCGTTCTCAAGGATCAGCTGGGCACCGCCAGGGTGGTGGTAAACGACAGCGGGACGGTGATGGCAAGGTACAAATACTATTCCTTTGGAGAATCCGCCGGAAGTTGGGTGAGCCAGGGTACGGATTACCGGTTTACCGGCAAGGAGATTGATGAGGAGACCTACTACTATTACTTCGGTGCCAGGTACTATGATCCCGAGATTGGGCGGTGGTTCAGTGTAGACCCCGTTCTCTCCGACTTCAGCCCTTACGCTTATTGCCTCAACAATCCACTCTCCATGCGCGACATAAAAGGAGAATTCCCAATCTGGCTGGGGCATCTGGTCGCCTGGACCATTTTTGGCGGGGCGGTGGGGGGAGGTTTCAGCCAAAGCCATGGTGGATCCTACTGGGAGGGATTTGGCTGGGGAGCACTGGCTGGAGCAGCCATTTGGGGAGGTATGTCAATGTCGGCAAGCAAGATGATGGCGGCGACAACTAAAGGTTGGAGCGGACTGTTTGGAAAACTGATGGCAACGGGCGGATTCTCCATGTGGCAGAATATGATACATGGTCGCGGAGCTTTTGATTCGTATTCGTTTGGCTTCGGCCCGATACAGGCGACATTCTCCAAGGGAGAGAAGAGCAGACTTGGGTTCTCAGCAACTGGTGCCGCTGCCATGACAGCTCATTGGGCTAAGGGCTTTAGATTTAACGCCATAGCATCTCTAAAGTCGGGAAGCCCTGTGTTCGTCGGAGACGTAGAACAGTACAAAGAAGACGTAGGAGGTCTTGCCTTCGGGGACGTAATTGCCGTGGAGGATACCGACAAGTCAATTCCGCTACCACAAGCCTATATCCAAGCAGGGCTTGCTCCGGAGGGATCAAAGTATTGGCTGCTGGGGCATGAGAGAGTACATACCATTCAATTCTGGCTATGGTCGCAAGCTTTGAAAGGAATTAATCAACCTTATGGTTCGAGGCACCGATTTTTTCTTAATTTCGGTTACGACGCTGGATGGCTCGGGTCATACTTTTTACTCAGTCCTTTTGGCAACCCGTGGAACCCATATGAGTTCGATGCCTATCTTGGACACACGCGGTATTGATAGCGAGGAAAAGATGTTGATCCAATGGAGGTTCATGTGCGAAGTATAAAGATGAGGTTGTCTGTTGTCACACTCATCCTGTTATTGTTCAGTGTGGTCTTGCCCGGATGTCACCGTTTTCATTTGCCGGCGGATTACAGATACTATCTTTGCGCATTCTTGAAGGGGACGGTTGCAGATAGTACAACCGGCGAACCACTTGCAGGGGTCCGCATCTCGGTCTTTCATTACAAGAGTGTCATCTATACGGACTCTACGGACAGCGGAGGAATGTACCAGAGTAGTAAGATAAAACGAGTCTTTGGTGCGTTTCCAGATGAGATACGTGAACTGAAGTCAAAACCCCCACTCAGAAAAGAGCTGGATTTGAGGATGGTGTTTGAAAAGCCCGGCTACAAAACGTTTGAGCTTCTCGTTCCGGTCGAGTTTGTGTACTGCTCATCTCATCCTCAACCAGCCGAGATACCCGAAACAAAGATACCGGATGTGTTTCTCGTGAAGGAGTAGCCTACACAGAGTGGTTGCTGACATCTTCGCTCGCGGCAGTTGCTAGGTCAGGCGCCCTTTGGCTCCTGACAATATTTCTGTCTTGACCGATGCCCCGCCTCTGTGCATTGAGATAGGTGGTTGCAGTAATAAGGCACCACAATGATTAAGGCACGGCGCGGCCTATCACCTTGAGTCGCTATTCCCGCTGCGTCAGGGGCTTGCGTTGTCTGACGCATTTATTACCTTTTTGGACGGGGTGCTGGCATATTCTGCTTCAAATCTCTTGACTCAGGAACGCGTTCGGACAGGGGTTGGACCCCTGTTCGGAAAAAGACTGGGGCCGGCGTTCAACCCCGGCCCCGACAAATTCTGGAACGGGATGAATTCCCGTCCCCACATGCTGCTCGGTCTTTCATTCACGGGGCAGGTCATTCAGCCCTGCCCTGCGTCTGTTTGCCCAGTGCGTAGGGACAGGGTTCATCCCTGTCCGAAAAAACAACGGACAGCCATGAAGGCGGTCCCTACGGAGATATCACCCTCCCTTTTATTCCCTCCCATCAAGGGAGGGAAGGGTGGGTTCCCTCTCCCTTGAAGCCCAGACGCCCGGACGGGCCCATGTGGGGGCACGTCCGTGGGAGAGGGTC
>CAYFQZ010000416.1:0-2954 GCA_964345305.1 uncultured Ignavibacteria bacterium
TGAGGTACGCCTCGGCCTTTTCGCTTCTGGTGGCCTGCCTGGGGCTGTTCGGCGTAGCATCCCTAGCCGTGGCCCGCCGACAGAAGGAGATAGGAATTAGAAAGGTGGTGGGGGCCACGGTATCCAACATTGTCACCCTACTGCTGAAAGAATTCGCCTTCCTGGTGGTGGTCTCAACTCTAATCGCCAGTCCCATCGCCTACCTGGTGATGAACCGCTGGCTGGAGAACTTCGCCTACAGAACGGAGATGACTTTAACGGTGTTTATCCTGGCTGGGCTTGCGGCCCTAATTATAGCCGTACTCACGGTGAGCTATCAGGCCGTCAGGGCTGCTTTGGCCAACCCGGTGGAGACTTTACGATATGAGTAAGGATCAACTCAAGTTCATATGAGGTGAAAGGTCATGTTTCGGAATTACTTTAAAGTCGCCCTCAGAAACATAAAGCGACACGCAGGCTATTCCTTGATCAATGTGGTCGGTCTGGCCATCGGTATGACCTGCTGCATCCTCATACTCTTGTGGGTTCAGGACGAGCTGGGTTATGACCGCTACCACGAAAACGCGGATCGCATCTATCGTGTCTGCCTGGATGCGAATATAGGAACGCATCTGCATGCGCCGGTAATCATGGCTCCTGCGGCCCCGGCAATGATCAGCGAGTTCCCAGAAGTTGTCAACGCTGCCAGAATCGTGAGACCCGAGAGAGTGTCGGTCAGATTTCAGGACAGGACATTTCAGGAACAGGACGTAGGCTACGCCGATAATTCCGTTTTCGATATCTTCACCTTTCCCTTTGTCAGCGGTGATCCGAAAACGGCTCTGGTGGCCCCTTATTCCGTGGTCATCACCGAAGAGATGGCCCAAAAGTACTTCGGGGATCAAGAGCCCGTGGGCAAGATCCTGAGGCTTGACGACGAAGCCGATTTCACCGTAACCGGCGTGGTGAAAAACGTTCCCACCAACTCGCACTTCAGCTTCAACATGCTCCGTTCCTTTGAGACCCTGTATCGGGAGAGCCCGCAGTTGATGGAAGCGTGGGTCACGGCCAGGTTCTACACTTATCTTCTGCTTGCGGAAAACTCCGACCACAAAAAGCTCGAGGAGAAGTTCACTGCGTTCGTCGACAGGCACATGGGGGAATTCCTGAGTCCTATTGGCGGAACGGTGAAGCTTTTCCTCCAGCCCCTGGTCAGGATCCATCTCCATTCAGGTTTCGAGCGTGACCTCTCCGCCGCGGGCGATATCACTTACGTTTATCTCTTTTCTGCAATAGCTCTGTTTGTTCTGCTGATAGCCTGCTTTAACTTCGTGAACCTGGCCACCGCCGGCTCGGCAACGCGTGCCAGGGAGGTGGGGATGAGAAAAACACTGGGCGCCGGCAGGGGCAAGTTGATAGGGCAGTTTCTCGGCGAATCGGTGATCTACAGCTTCATCTCGATTGTTTTGGCGTTCATACTCCTGGAACTGGCGCTGCCTCTGTTCAATTCGCTGGCCCAGCGCGAGCTGAGCGTGAATTACCTCCAGAATCCCTGGTTGATTCCGGGGTTGGTGGGATTGGCTTTGGTGGTGGGTCTTTTGGCGGGATGCTATCCCGCGTTCTTCCTCTCCTCTTTCAAGCCGGTCAGAGTGCTGAAAGGTACGTGGAGCACGACTGCGTCCGGTTCGGGTTTTCGGCGCGCGCTGGTTGTGGCCCAATTCGTGATTTCCATCGCCCTGATCATTGGAACCATCACCATCTACAATCAGATCGATTTCATGAAAAACAAGAAGCTGGGCTTCGACAAGGAGCATGTCCTGGTCATGCCCGGTATGAACCAGGCCACGAGGCAGTCATATCTTTCCATCAGGGACCAGTTGACGAACATACCTGGAGTAAGAGCAGTGGGCGCATCGTCCCTGGTGCCGGGCAGGGGCCTTACCAAGAGTCTCTTCCTTCCGGAAGGATTCAGCGACAACCAGCCTCAAACCATGGACTTCTTGATAGTCGATCCTGACTACATTCCCACCATGGGTATAAAGATCGCAAAGGGCAGAAATTTCTCCGCCGATCTTGCGACTGATTCGACCGGGTCGGCTATGATCAATGAAACGGCGGCCAGAAGGTTTGGGTGGGATAACCCAATCGGGAAGACTTTCAGATTGTTAACCCCTCCGGGCGCCGGTGGGGAAACCCAGATTTTTAACGTTGTCGGCGTGGTGAAGGATTTTCACCTGCAATCCCTGCATCAGAGAATAGAACCGCAGATCATCTTCTATGATCTGAGCGGCCTGAATGACATCTCCGTCCGAATCGCTCCCGAAAACATCTCCCATACCATGGACCTGTTGAAGAAAGAATGGAAAAAGGTCAATCCCCAGCGTCCCTTTGATTATTTCTTTATGGAGGAATCGTTCGACAGCCAATACCGGGCCGAGGAGAGATTGGGAACCATCACGCTCTATTTCGGCCTGCTGGCCATCTTGATCGGCTGCCTGGGGTTGTTCGGAATGTCCTCCTATACCGTCGAGCAGCGCACCAAGGAGATAGGCGTCCGCAAGGTCCTGGGCGCCACCGTGGCCGGAATCGTCCTGCTTCTGTCCAAGGAGTTCACCCGGTGGGTGCTGGTGGCCAACATTATGGCCTGGCCGGCCGCCTATCTGCTGGCCGATCGCTGGTTGGGGAATTTCGCCTACAGGATTGACATCAGTTGGACAACATTCGTTCTGGCGGGATTTCTCGCGCTGTTGATTGCCCTGACCACGGTAAGCTTCCAGGCCGTCAAAGCCGCCCTGGCCAATCCAGTGGAGACATTGAGGTATGAATGATCAAAGGTGAAAGGAGCCAGTTGTGTTTCGGAACTACTTGAAGATAGCGGTCAGAAACCTCGTCAGACATAAGCTCTCCACTTCAATCAACATATTCAGCCTGGCTGTGGGTTTGGCTCTTTGCGTGTTGGTAATCGGTTACATCAG
>CAYFQZ010000417.1:0-7756 GCA_964345305.1 uncultured Ignavibacteria bacterium
GCTATGATCATGGCATTCAGTTGCCGGATGCCGGGCTCGAACCGGCACGGAGTGTTCTCTCCAGCAGATTTTAAGTCTGCAGCGTCTACCATTCCGCCACTCCGGCGATATTTTGAGTCCACATTGTATCAAAGATATGAAGCGTCACGTTTTAAGGACGACGATTGTAACTGATGATATTGGAACATTAAAACGGCGTCAAGGGGGAAACCTGTGTCCTAATGCTGCTTCGCATTGCCTCTCTTCACAGATATAAATATCGGAGATTCCACCGACTTATTGCTGCCTATTCCCGCCTGCTGAGTTCCGCTATGGCGTCTCGTTTGACCTTTCGCCCAGGATGAGCGTATCGCTGCGTTGTTAGGATCGTGGAGTGGCCGAGAAGCTCTTTGATTGTAAAAACGTCTACACCGCTCTCCGCCAGGCGAGTGGCGAACGTATGTCGCATATCATGAAAGCGATAATTCTTTGCCTTAAGCCCTGAATTGGCTAAGGCGTTCTTATATCCTTCTTTCAAGCTCTTTATTGGGCTACCGTCGGAATGACGGAATACATGGCCGGATGATGACTCTTTTCGAATCTCTCCAAATACATCCATCAGACGTCTGCTTATGGGGATCTCTCTTATTCTGCCTGTTTTCGTCTTCCTGACAGTGATAGTGCTGTTGTTCATGTCGACGTCTTTCCACAAGAGGTTTAGGATCTCACTCAATCGCATTCCCGTTTCTAAGGCGCAGATCACAACTCGCTTTATTGAAGGCTTGGCAAATTCCAATAATTTTTCTTCATCGCTCCTTGAAAGCACCCGCTGAATGACATTGTCTTCCCGGAGAAATCTAACCATTTTGACCGGATTAGAGCGGGCTATCTCGTTTCGCACAGCGATGGTATACATATGTTTCATACACGCCAGTTCACGATTTATCGTAGCTGGCATTCTACCTGCTTCTAGGCGCTTACGCTTATACTGCTCTATAAGCATAGGCTTAATTTCATTCAACCGGTAATTCCCAAAATGATTATTTAAGTTCTTGATCGAAGTATGGTCGCGTCTGTGGGATTGGGGGGTCTTGTTGATTTTCGAATATGTCTCGAGATATTCTTTGGCGAAGTCTGAGAATTGAGGTCTATGCTTGGCTTCGTGAATATCAAAGCGATCCTCAAAAATAGCAGTTTGGCGCTTAGCTAACACCCTCATAGCAAGTTTTTTTTCAGGCGTTCTAGTAGATTCTCTTATTGTTCGACCTTCGTATGAATAACTGATCCACCAATATCGACCGCGTTTAAATACTCCCATGACATGCCTCCTGTTCTAATGGGTTTTCATTGTGATTGGCTGTCGACATTCCGCAGCCCCGTCTAAGGCAGGCTCTCTTGCCGATATCTGATCGCGTATCTATAAATAATACTTGACAGTAAACGACTTCTTTGATAACCTACAATCGTATTTCAAAGGGGAGAATGAATTGCGACCTGCCCTGAGACCCTCCCCCGTTTAGAGACTAGAATTTGAAACGCTGAGACATAGAAGCCAGCATCGACCGGGATATCTTTAAGCCGAGCACTAGGATTTGAGAGGAAATTGGATTGAGATATATCCATCTCACCAGAATGGGTAAGCGCAATGAGTCCGATTATCCTAGCCGTCGTAGCTACGGCAATTATACTTCGTGGCCAGGTCGGGTCTCCTAACTTACAACTGGGTTTTGAGATAAGCTCCCCTTCGAAGCAACGGGATTGTCAGCTCGCTCGATACCGCTATCGATCGCTAATCATCGCCTCGCATTACGTTCGGGCCCCAGATGAAAACGTTGAAATCACGCTTAAAGAGGTTCGAAGAAAGAACGCGGCGAGCAAGTTCTTCGTCGTCAAGATGGCGGCTCCATGGCCCCTCGCTTGTGCGCAACAATATATAAATGTCCTGGATCAAATACCGACAGAAACAGAGCGCCGTATGACACTGAGTCACATCCCTTATCGCAATCATCGCGATCCGCAAGCAATAGTGATCTTACTATGGAGGTAGTTCATAAGATTGGGCACGTCATGACTGACATCTTAGAGATACAGGAATGCGATTTGTGTCAGGTGAATCCTCTCAGGCTAATTGAACAAAGGACGTAGTCCGATGACGACGATCACTTGGCTTCATCTAACGGATCTGCACTGGGGCATGGAAGGTCAGGAATACCGATGGCCGAATATCCGGGAGAGCCTCAAAAGGGACATGCGTAAGCTGCGTGACAAGCATGGCCCGTGGGACCTTGTGTTCTTTACAGGGGATATGGCTTTTAAAGGCAGATTTGATCAATTTGAGAAGGCACAGAGGCTTCTTCAAAATCTCTGGCAGGAAGTAGGAGTAGATAATCCTCGCCAGCTAATCGTGGCTGTGCCTGGGAACCACGACTTGATACAGCCTGATCCTAGTGAAGCGCCCGTTGTGGCTCTGGAGGAATGGCATAAAAAGAGCGAGGTGGTCAAGACTTTTTGGGATAACCCGAACTCAGACTATCGCCGGGTTGTGCAGGAAGCGTTCACCGACTACGAGAGCTGGTGGCATGATCAGCATGCAGCGAAATTCCTGCCCTTTCTGCCCGGAATTCTCCCGGGCGACTTCTCCCTGACTATTGAAAAAGACGGCGTCAGACTTGGTGTAATCGGTCTCAATACCGCATTCCTTCAACTCACAGATAATGATTACAAAGGCAAACTCACATTAGACGCCAAGCAGCTTCATAAGGTATGTAATGGCGATCCTCCTAAGTGGGCCCAAAGTCATCACGCTTGCATTTTACTGACGCATCATCCGCCGGAATGGCTGTCTAGCGAGGGCCAAGGGGAATTAGATAGGGAGATCCTCCCCTCAGGACAGTTCGCAGTACACCTGTTTGGTCATATGCACAAACCTATGCAACGCGAAATCACTGTCGGTGGTGGGCCGCTGAGGCGTCAGTGGCAAGGCCCGTCGTTTTTCGGAATAGAACATTACCAAGAGGAGGGCAAGGACTTCGAACGGATACACGGATACACCTTCGGGAAAATGTGGTTCCAGGCGCACAGGGGGTGCTTACGATTCTGGCCTAGGAAGGCGATATGCTCAGAAGGAGTGGGGTGGAGGATTATTCCCGACCATGAAAAGATAACACTAGATGAGGACGAGGGTACCTCCGTGCGGGGGTTCCAACTGAACAGACCGCATGAAGAGCCCGCCGGTTCTCCGCCTCCGGCTGTGCTTAGCCATGAACCGACAAGTGCAGCATCTCGGACGTCCGGCGTGAATGCGATGCAATGGACGGGGAGTAAGGTTCCGAGCGATTATCAGGCGCGTAATGAAATCGAGGATGAGGTGAAGAGCTGGCGGTCGAGTGCGCAACCGGCGACGTGTGTCTTCCTAAGCGGCGCCAGTGGGGCAGGCAAGACCACAACCCTGGCAAAGCTCTTCGAGGAAACCATGGCTCTACCTGAGCGATCTGAGTGGCCCTCGGTGTGGATCCAGCTAAGCGAAGAACGAAGCTCCATTCATGTGGCTCGTGCAATCGTCGAGCAGTTGGCTGCGTACTTCCCAGAGGATGCTTATGTCAAGCACGCTCGGTTGCTGGTAGACCGAGCTGAGGCAAACCTCTCGCGCGCGGCGCCGGAACTGCTATTAGCGGCCCGGTCAGTAAGCCTTCGCGCAGAGCTTCCGTTAACGCCCTCACACCGAGAAGAGCCTGGTCAGGTTCATGGTAGTAGTGAAACAACTCGGCCGTCCACGGCAGCCTACTGGCCTGTCGAAGCAGCAAAGACGGAACCTGCTTTGCCCAAAAGCGTTTCATTTCCTTTCGGAGAACTTTCCTTTCCGCCTAGGGAGACATACGGGATTCCACCAGTTGCGTGCAGGGTGGGGGGGACTAGGTCCCAAGAAGCGGTATATGGACTTGCCGGTGTTCTCGAGACGGACATCTACGCCGTATTACCTCCATCGGAAATACTACGCCAATTGGCGGACGACCTAGCAGTTGTATGGGGCCATATGAGTGTTGAAGGCTGGGTGTTCTTCATCGACACCTTCGATTGGTTGCAAGCGGGTGGGGCATCAGCAGCCGCGCCGGAGGCGCAACTGCCATCCTCCTGGCTGATTGATTACCTTCTGCCAGCTTTGCGGACTCGCAGCCGGAGAATCTTGGTCGTGCTCGCAGGCCAGATGCCCCAAGAGGAGGTGACCTCACGATTCTCCGAATGTGGGTTCGTCTGTGTGCCGATGGTAATGGATGCCTTTACAGATGAGGAGTTCCGTGCGTTCGTGAAAACAAAAGGTATTCAGGATGACTCGCATATAGAAATGCTGGCGGAGATTACAAACAGGATCCCACATGTCACGCGAGTGTGGTTCGAGATCATGGGTGAAGGTGAGGAGGCGATTCCGAAAGAGACTGTGCCAGCGGGTCAGATACCCCAAATCCGCACATGGCTCTGGCAGCGGATGCGACAGAGGTTACCGGGGCTTCTACCCGATCTCTTTCGGGCATCGGCTGCCCTGCCGGCGTTTGACCGCGATCTTTTGGCCGAAGTAACAGGGGTTCACCTATCAATAGGCCTTTGGGATCGGTTTCGAGCTTATAGCCTTGTGGAAGCAAGCTCTCTGGCGGAGGCAGAAATGTCGTTTCGCATCAAATCGATCTGGGCAGAGGCGTTGCGATCGGACTTGTCTGAGAAGGAGCGACAGGACATTTGCCAGCGCGCCCTAGACGATTTGAGGCGGAGGACGCGATGCTTGATTAGTAACTTGGATGTTAAAGCCCGGGACACCCAGAAAAAGCTCTCGCTCTGGATGCTCCAAACGGCTATGACCTTTGGTCCGGATGCTCCGGAGTTCTGGCAATCTTTCCTACGTGAAACAGCAAGATGGATGCTTGTAACAAACACTAGCGTAGGCAAGGAGTTGTGCGAAATAGCCGAGGACAATCACCTTTCAGCGCCTCAGAAACGGGATCTTTCCCTTATTAGAGCGTCCTGGTACGAGGTGGGCCGTGAGAAAATCATAGACCGTCAGACTATCCTCGACACTCTGGGTGTTCTTCTGGAGACCGATTACGACATCCCAGAACTCGCGCCTGCAGTCATGAGGCCGGCCCTTGTTCTGGCATTGAGGCGATACGATAAGGATACCGTGGATCACTTGCTGGGCCTCGCCAAGCGTAAAGTCATACTCGACCATGAGAAGCTTCTGTTATTCCGATGCCTTGCTCATTTGAGATGGGGCAATCGTGAAGGCGCTCTGGCTTTGGTGGACCAGGTCCCAAGTGGCACCGAATCGGCCGAGTGCTTAGAAGAGTTGGCAGACTTTTGCTCAGAAAAGCTCCATGACAACGACCGGGCGATCCGGCTCTATGCTGCCAGTCACGAGATTGATCCGACCCGGGCGAACAGTTTGTATCAGCTAATGAAACTTCTGTGGCTTCGGAGAAGAGAGCGCGAGGCGGCGAGCACAGCCTTGAAGACAGCGGCGAAAGTCCCCGATAACGCTTGGATTTTATGGTGCGTCGGAGCAGCTTTCTGGAAGCAGAAACCTCCCGATGTTGTTGCAACCGCATTGTGGTGCGAAAAAGCTATCCGGCTGAACCCGAACGAGGAGGAGTTCGTCCTAACCTTGCTCGCAGCGCTGCACGAATCTGCAGGCGTTGAGGATACGCGGCGGCGACTGGAGGAACTGTCCGGTGAGTTTCCTGACAGCGCATGGCTGGCAGAGGCGATGGCGCGCAGCTACGGCGGATACGATCCCAAGGACTTCGGTACGGCAGCTAAGTGGCACGAAAAAGCTGTCCGGCTGGACCCGAATGAGAAGCAGTTCGTCGAAAACCTGTCCGTGGCGCTACGAAAATCTGCAGGCGTTGAGGATGCGCGGCGGCGACTCACCGATCTGTGGAAGCAACATTCAAGCTCTATCACGATCCCTTGCGAAATAGCACATTCATTGATGCTAGATGACCCCGCCGCGGCGTTGGAAGTTTTGGCTTCTATACCGCGAACACAATGGCCCATGAACGGGATCATCATAGCCGGATGGGCTCATGTATTCCTCGGCGATTATAATGAGGCAAGGATACTAGCCGAGGACGCACGCCGCGCCGTTTCCAAAAAGAGCAGACCGGGCGATGTGCGAGGAGTTATCGAGTTAGCTATCGGTGCCGGTCAGCTGGGCGCCGCGAAAGAACTGTTACAGGAACAGAGCCACGAAGAGGTCGAACCACCCTGGCAAGTAATCGATGAGCTTCTCTGGGCAACCGTCCGTGCGTTAGAAGCCCAGTCAGCGCTAGTGCGGAAACACATTGATACATTAATCGCAATCTGTATAGATTTTCCGGAAGTTAGATCGGGGTGGAGCTTCCAAGAACTACGAACCGTGATAAGCCGTCTTGGAGATGAAAAGTACAAGCAGACACTAATAGCTGCAGTGGACTTTTATGACGGTTCTATCCCTGAGGAACAGTTGCGGACTGCCGCAGACAAATTGCCTTCTGACTGATCCCGCCTGGTTACGAATCCCTGTGCTAGCGCGCGAAAAGACCACGAGACCACGAGACCCAATAGAGCTATTTCCCTTCCCTATGCAAACGCTCGCCCTGCTTAACCGATCACTCCAAAGTGTTGCTCTCTTGAGCCGGCCATCTGACCGAACCCGATAGCTCTCCACCGTTTTCTTACAAGGTCTAAAATTGGGTTATACAACTCTGATCGTATTCAATATAGGGCCTGCAGGCCGGGGAGCCTGATGCGGTTTAAACACTTATGAACTTTGGCTTTCTGGTACGCCTTCAAATTTGCAAGGATCGATAGATTATCCGGAACCAGAGCCCTGGCTCGGGTAGGTCGGGAGGGTTAGTACACCGGCACATTTGGGAACCCGGGTAGGACTCGAACCACCCTGTTAATTTGGTTCGATGTATTTATTTGATAAGAACAATTTTCCTAGTCTTCACCTGCCCACCTGCTTCAAGCCGGAAGAAGTAGACGCCGGAAATAATAGGAATGTCGTTCATATATTGGCCATGGAGAAAAATAGATCAATTATAGTTACCCTCTGAAAAGTAGATCGTCAGCTGCAACGTCATGTTAAAGCGCTCGCATCATGAATCAATCAGTGGAAATCGAGACTCCATCTCATCAGCGCACTTCGCTAAAGTAGAGACAATTATTGATCGCTGCTTTGGAATAATATCCGCTAAATCAATATAAGTACTCGAATCTCTCTCGTCTGATTCATGTCCAGCAGTTAGTAGCCTAAATCCTTCCCACCTCATTGTCACCCTGGTTATGTAGTGGGAGGTTCCATCGCAACGATTTGTCGGATGGCCAATAGCTTGATTTCGAATATCACGTATCTTCTTTAAAATATCATGCTGATCTGCTTGGACGCCAATAGACTCGGCAATGCGACGAACCGCATCTTGCTGAACTACCATAGCTTGCAAAACACCATAGACCTCCAGGTATCCAGCACCGAATTCCATCGGAGTCCCAAAGCGACCTTCATAAGATTCGATAGCAAGCTCAGTATCTTCAACAACATCCAATCCACTCGTTAAGTGAAGCCAGCTTCGCCGATTTTTTGATATTTCAGCTGCCACACTAACAGGTGTTATGACTTCCCGGATCCGACGTACATTCGTGCTTATCAAATTCATAGGTATTCAAAGCTCTCTAGCGCCCCGGCGCTCAGCCGCGGCCCTGGTCAAACCTCAAGTCGCCGTGCAGCCGGCGGGCCGTCGGCTGCAGT
>CAYFQZ010000418.1:0-3510 GCA_964345305.1 uncultured Ignavibacteria bacterium
TCGGCTCGGTTTCACGGGGCAGAATCGCGGATGATTCCTGGAACATCTTCACAAACTCCTCAAGCTCCGGGAATTGTCTGTCGTCCCAGTAGAGCGCGTTTAGCTCGCGGGGCAAACCAGACGTGTGAGTAAGCAGGTGGCGGATAGTGATAACAGGGCTGTCATCAAAGGGATCATCGAGGCGAAACCAACTGAGATGTTTCGCAACCGGATCGTCGAGCTGCAGCTTGCCTGCGTCGCGCAGCTGAAGAATCGCCGTTGCCGTAAAAAGCTTGGTGATAGATGCAATTCGATAGGCGGTTGAAGAAGTCGCCGGGATTTTCTTTTCCAGGTCCGCATAGCCGTATCCCTTGGCCCAGATCAAGTCCTGGTCGTGTACGATTCCCACGGACACTCCCGGCTGTTCCCGATTGTGTACGGTGTGCTCACACCAAGCATCAAAAACTGCAATCGCCGCTGAGACCTCTGGATTCTCGACGAGTGATTCAATTGCCTGAAGCTTGGTCGGTACCCAGGCAATAACAATAAGAATGACCGTAACGAGAACTCTCGATAGATCCTTTCGCATAGTCATCTCCTCAATCTGATTGTTCTTGCGGTTACTGAAAGCCATGGGCTTCGTCGTTATCGTATTGGACCGACTCCGGCATAATTGAAAGTTGCCAGCCTGCTCTTTGGTTTCTGTGATAAGTCAATTTAACGGTGCTTATCAATTGAAGCAACAAAGAATGGAAGAATAATGGGAATCTCTTGCTGTTGAATGGAAGGGCTACTTGTACGACAATGGGATGTAACGACCTGGAAAGCGCGGGCCGATCCCGCCTTTGGGCGGTTCGGCTTCACCTTTCGGTCTGAGCTTCCTTCGACACTGAGCCTCAGGACGAAGTGCAGGGTCGAAGACTCGCTGTGCTGGGGGTGTCGAAGCACGGGCGACCCGGGCTTTGCCTCCAACTATGAACCACGAACTTTGAACTGCCTTGATAATGCGGGGGGCCACGAGACGAGTTTAGAACTTTTATAATTTACGAGTGTAAGTCCTCAGTCGAGTTTGAGGATCTCCAACACGTTGTTGCCCAGATCAAGACGTAACAACCGCCCGGAGCTCGTTTCCCTCGCCTATCTGCCTTTCTACTCCAGAGCAGGGGGACCCTCGCTTCGCCCAGTTATGCTCGATGGACGAGTGTTTGTCAGGACAAATGATGGGTGCTTTCGTGAGTCATTCTCGAAGTCCTATCGCATGCCAGCAAAGCAGCCCGCCGGGGTCAGCGGACGACTTTCTGAATGAGGCGACTTCCATGCAAGCCGGTCGCCCGTCAGCCGCCGGCTCCAGACCTTTTCTTCTCCCTGAGTTGGACCAGCCAATCACTGAATGCTCTCAAGAATTCCTTCCTGCAGTCCTGTAGTTCCGAAGGCACTTCCGCCAGCTTTGTCAGCTTGAATCCGATAGGATCTTTCACTTCCCAGGCCATGATCGGTTTGACGCTAAGCTTGGTGTCGCCTCTTCCGTCCCACTCGCTCACCACGAAATGGTCCTTCAAATCTGCCTCGAACGTGGCGTCGAGGGTAACCCACCTGCCTTTCAGATATAGCTTGATGAAATTGTGATAGTCTGGCACTCCGTCGCCTCTCTCCAGCAAAAGCTTCAGCTTGTCGGGATATCGTGTCTTACGCGGAAGATCCTGGTACTTGTGGAAAGCTACCATGTCTTTGACGACTAGTCCCATGGAGCGGTATAAGCCTGCCAGTAGTAAGTGCTTCCCGCTGCACGTTCCCTTGTTCGCAAGGAGAACCTTCAGCGGATCCCTTGAATCTATGACTCCGTAAGGTATGTCTCTCACCTTTCGAAAGACGGTGATGATCGCCTGGTCTTTGTTTAGACCCTCGGTCCACTCCTCTACGATTCTGTGGAACTCTTCTGTCATGTCGTTAAGGTCTGAATTCGGTGGATAGATCCGAGTCTATCGTCTCGCGTCCTTCAACCACAGCTTCATCTTGATGGTCACAATCTCAAAGGGTTTCAGCCTCAGCCTGATCTTCCTCTCCTTTAGGGTGAAGGACTTATCGAATTCTTTGTCGTTCTCTGCCATCAGATTCGGTACCTTTAACTCTTATACTTCTCCAGAAGCCCAACCACTTGCTTTAGTACCAGGTCTATGTTTATGTAGAAATAAGCCCTTTGGTGAAGACCCACATGGCATCATAATGAGTATGAGGCACGGAGTGGATCATGCCATGTTTTCCCGTCTTCTCAGTTCTGCTCATTAGCTCCTCCTAGCACCAACTTCCCTAGAGATTCGCTCCAACCTTTTGGACCTATCCCTTCGGCTCTGCGAAGTCCAGGGATAGCGAGATCAACCCAGTGACCATCGGGGTTTTTGACCACCACCGGAATGTACACCGCCCTCAGCATGAGCTCATCGTTGTAAGAATTCCCTAAGCCTACGGTTACCACTGTCCCGCTCTCTTTGTACATGTCGGAAAGCAGCCTCACCGCCTTACCCTTGTCCGCACCCTTGCCCGCTGCCTCAATAGCTCTTCCCCCGAATGCCAAGCAGAACTTCTCAGCTAAAGCATCCAGCGCTTCCTGGTCGGCTTCGATTATCGTCTCTGTGAATTGCCTGTCCTTGGCAAGCTTGGCACTTTCCGGGTCAAGGTTCATCTGCCTGGCCACCTCCTCCACCGTCATAGTGCAATAGCTCTTTATGCTGAACCTTTCTTTGAGCAACCCAATTTCTCTTTTTATCTGTTCGGACGGGATGCCCAGAACAAGGACCTCATAATCTCCCATCGGCCGACCCTTGGCCTCCCCGAAATATCCGGTGGGGATATATATGGCCGATCCGTTCTCCACGATGAAAGGATGCGCCAGCCCCATTTTCTTTCTGTAGACTTGCTGCTCACCATAGGTTTTTGCTGAGCAGAGGATCACCGGCGTCTTATTCTCTTTGAGTGCGCGCAAGACCGGTAGGGCCTCGTGGTACTCATAGTTCTGGTCAAGAAGAGTGTCATCCATGTCGGTGAAGATCACAAACCGTCTCTTTTCCTGTCTTTCAGCGTTGGTAGGTCGCATAGTCTTAGTCTCCCTCAATGCAAGTTGGCCTAAAGAGCAGTCCTCTGACCTGCGGATGTCGGACCGGCGTGCCTAGTCAGTAACGAAAGACCGCAGCTAAAACCACACCATCCGGCACCTCTTCTGGTTTCACAGCATAGACGGTCCCTGCGTGCAGAAGTGTCTGAATTGCCGCTAAGTCCAATAGATCTTCGTCAAGGGGCTTAGCCTCTGGGTGCAAATGGACTACACTAGTGTCTGAATCAAAGGTGCCCCACTGCTGAATGCCTACCGAAACAAACAATGACTCCACCCGTCCATGATAAGCTGCTGGGACGATCTCTTTGAGGTCACTTGAAACAAGCCCGGTACCCCCGAGTTGCTTGTATCTTGCAACGGCTTGGTCCTGTGCTTTGAAAAAAAGAGGCTTTACAACAGACCAAACCCGACTATGCAGTTCT
>CAYFQZ010000419.1:0-8302 GCA_964345305.1 uncultured Ignavibacteria bacterium
TTGGTGCAAAACTCATGCCGTACAGCCGCCCGCATCGAACCCGCTTAATTCCTTGTGAATCTTTGGCTTCTTCCGCTTGAACCTGTGTCCTCTGTTCCGTGATATGTGAATTCTTGCGAATCCGGCTGCATGAATGAGCGCACCGCTGACTCCATCTCTCGCAACCTCCGAGACTTAGACCGATTCGTAAAGAATGGCGACAGTCAACGCCGCCGGTACAACAAACTGCTGGCAGCCTACATCCTTTCCGGCGCCTGTATGCCCAGTAGAGAAAGCCCGCTTTTTATGGTAATCTGCAGAGCCTTGACCAGAAGCATGCGGGCGGCGGTCAGATCTTGGTCTTCAGTTATGATCCTCTCCTTCTGATAGAATCGATTGAAGGTGGAACAAAGGTCAATCAGGAGGGAACAGATTATGGCGGGCTCGTAATTTTGCGCCGCGGACTGGATCTTGGTCGGGAAATCCTGCAGCAGCTTGACTAGATCACTTTCTTCCTCCGTTGAGAAAACCTCGTAATCCACCTCCTTCACCACCGGCTCGCCGTACCTGCGCATCAGACTGCACAAGCGGGCATAGGTATACTGCACGTAGGGCGCCGTCTCGCCGTCGAAAGAGAGAGCCTGGTCCCAGTCGAAATCTATGTCCTTGTTTCGACGGGTGGAGAGATCGGCAAAGATCACCGCGCCGATTCCCACATCCTTGGCCACCTCTTCCTTGTTCTCCAGTTCCGGGTTCTTCTCCTGGATTATCTTTCCGGCCAGTTCGATGGATTTATTCAAAACATCCTCCAGAAGAATGATGCTCCCCTTGCGCGTGGACATCATTTCCTGTTTAAACTTGATCCAGCCGAAGTCGACGTGAATGCAATCCTTGGCCCAGCCGTAACCCAGAAGCTCCAGCACCTTGAAGACCTGCCTGAAATGAAGACTCTGCGCCGTACCCACGACATACAGACTCTTGTGGAACTTGTAGGTGTTATACCTGTAGATGGCGGCGGTAATATCCCGCGTCGCGTAAAGCGTAGCCTCATCACTCTTTTTCAGCAGACACGGGGGCAGATCGTATTTCTCCAGATTCACGATCAAAGCGTCCTGGCTGATTTCCGTCAAACCCTTCGAGTTGATTTCTTCGATGGTCTGATCCATGTATTCATTATAGAAGCTCTCCCCGGGATAAGCGTCGAACTCTATTTCGAGCATCTCATAGACCCGGTTGAATTCTCTGATACTCGGCTCTCTGAATCTCTTCCACAACTCGGTCGCTTCCTTATCCCCATCCTCCAACCTCTTGAACCACACGCGGGCCTCTTCCTCCAGATTCGGCTCCTTCTCCACCTCCCGGTGGAATCTAACGTAAAGGTCATACAGAGTGGCAATGGGGTCCTTCTGGAATTCCTTTTCGTCGCCCCACAGCCTGTAGGCCAAAATCACCTTTCCAAACTGGGTACCCCAGTCACCCAGATGATTGATGCGCACCGCATGATATCCCAGCTTTCTGAAAATGTGATAAAGCGAATTGCCGATGACCGTGGTTCTGAGATGCCCTATGCCGAAAGGCTTTGCGATATTCGGCGAGGAGAACTCTATCAGGATGGTCTTGTCTTTTCCCTCTTCACCTGAACCGTAGTCTTCTTCTTCATCGAAGATCCGAGTCAGCACGAACTCGGCGAGCTTGCCCTTATCTACTTTGAAGTTGACATAGGGCCCCACCGACCGAATCTCCCGGATCAGTTCCGTCGCTTTCAGCTTCGAGGCCAGCTCACCGGCTATCTGGTTTGGAGCTTTCCTGAGTTTCCTGCTCAAGACGAAGCAGGGAAAGGCATAGTCCCCCAGCTTCTGGTCGGGCGGAACCTCAATCAGTTCTCTGATATCCGATTCCGCGAGGTCGACTTCCCCCGATATGCTCCTGACAATCTCTTCGACGAACTTGTTCATGCCGCTGTGAAGTTAAAAACAAATGCTACGATTCGCAACCGAAAATTCCCATATTGGCATGCGATTGCTCGGACCTAAGATACCTCAATTGGGTTATCGGGTCAACCCGTATGAACTGGAGCCGTTGCGGTAAGTTCACCGTCAAGACTCTGACGAGACGGGCGAATCATGCCAACGACCCCAGTTATGCTCGCCGATTGGAGTAATGCCGGTTGAAGCCGGTGCCGGCTGCTGCGACTACTGAACTTCGAACGGAGAGCGATCAGGGTTGAGTCTTTTGAGACCCGCATAGTTTGACGCAGGAACGCTGCCATGATTCGAACCATACCAAGCGCTCTAATCGCAACTTTGCTGGCCGTTGAGTTCCTTCCTTCCCCGAGTCCAGCTTCAGGTCAGGTCGACACCGTCTGGGTCAGGAAATACAACGGATCGGGAAACGGTGAAGACAGGGCCGCCGCTGTGGCGGTGGACGGTTACGGAAACGTCTGCGTCACCGGAACAAGTCTGGGCAGCGGCACATTGTTCGATTATGTCACCATCAAGTATCATTCTGACGGCGAGACTGCCTGGGTGAGAAGATATAACGGGCCGGCCAGCGGCACAGACCAGGCTTCTGCCATAGCGGTGGATGGGCTCGGTAACGTTTACGTCACCGGCCACAGCCAGGGTATTGGCGGCGGTCTCGATTTCCTCACCTTGAAGTACGCTCCGGACGGAGAAGTGCTGTGGGCCAGAGAGTATGACGGCCCGGCCAGCGGCGAGGACGAGGCTTATGCCCTGACCGTGGACGGCTCCGGCAATGCGTATGTGACCGGAAAGAGTCAGGGCGACGGTACGTCGGCTGACTACGCCACGATAAAATATCATCCCGGTGGCGACACGGCGTGGGTGCGAAGATACAACGGCCAGGCCAACGGGCCTGATCAAGCTCTTGCCATAGCCGTGGATGATTCACACAACGTCTACGTGGCTGGGTTTAGCTGGGGAGGTTTGACAAGCTATGACCATGTAACCGTAAAGTATGACTCCGCTGGAACTCGACTGTGGACAAGAAGGTACGATGGGCCGGCTAGCGGAGAAGACAGAGCGGTTGCCCTGGCAGTTGACCACGGGGGCAATGCCGTCGTCGGCGGCTACAGCGAGGGCGTTGGAACTCTCCGGGACTACGTTGTGATAAAATACCATCCCGACGGAGACACCGGCTGGATCAGAAGGTACGACGGACCGGCAAGCGACCGGGACGAAGCCAAAGCCCTAGCCATCCACGATTCCGCAAATGTATGCGTAACCGGGTTCAGCTGGGACAGCGGGACAAACCTCGATTTTGCGACCGTAAGATACCTCCCCAATGGGGATACGGCCTGGGTGAGAAGGTACAACGGGCCCGCCAATGGAGGAGACCATGCTGAGGCCATAGCCGTCGACCTCTTCCGCAACGTCTGGGTGACCGGCGGAAGCGACGGAGCCGGCACAGGCCAAGACTGTGTCACCATCAAGTATCACCCGGATGGCAGCACAATGTGGATGAGCCGGTACGACGGGGAGGCCTCGGCCGACGATGGGGCCTCGGCCATCAAGGTGGATCTCTCCGGCAACGTTTACGTGACCGGATACACCTGGGGCAGCAGCACCTCGTACGATTACGCCACCCTGAAATACAGCACGGCGCAACAGATGCCCTGCCTGAGCCGGCTGGGCCTTATGCTCCTAATGCTTCTGCTAGCAGGCGTCAGCCTCAAGATGCTCCGCTTCTGAAGACTCATTCCTGGTGGATTTGGGGAAGCCCCGGTTTTCCCTCCAGCAGAAGGAAAAGCTTGCCTGAACTTCCCTGTCTGATTCGTCCGTCTCAAGCGAGCCTGATGGAGGCACCAAATGCGGTTTCCGAATCACTGGCCCACGCCCCGTGTTCTTCCTGATTGAACGACAAGGCGTTACCCAGCCCGCCTAAGCTGCCGGAAAAACGTCTCAACTTCGCGTCTGTCGGCCGCGTTCATGAGCGTCTTTTCTTACCTAAGATTGACCAATATGAACAGGCAAAAGGCAGTCTGACTCCGTGGTCCATAAAGCAATATGTTGATTCACGGCAAGTTAGAGCAAAACGTCGTTTTACACGGTCAGCCCGACGAGAAAAAAGGCGGTTCGACTGCGCTCACCACAAAGCCGAGTCTCGGAAGAGATTCGGCCGGGTATTTGACAACTGAATATCCTCTTCGACTAACAGCAGGGAGGATCCCCTTCCCTGAAGAGATAGTTGAGCAGGTAGATCGCATCGCCGATCTCGACCACCCCATCGCAGTTGGCATCGCCGGTCCACAAAGGATCAGGAGCAGGTTCGTTTCTGAAGAGGTAGTTCAACACGAGAATCGCGTCTCCCAGATCGACTATCCCATCTCCATTCGTGTCCCCGGGCAGCCGGTCAATCTGGTTCTGGTCGAAATAGGCGTTCATCGCTCCCCCTGCGATCCATATCGACCCATGAGCGTGACAAGCAGGTTCGACCGGTGGAATCCACTCAACAGTCATTGGCGTACCAGTCACAACGTCGACCTCATTGAAGGATTGGGGGACAGAAAACAAAGCAGTGCCGCTAGCAGTGCCGTAATCCCGATGCCTAAACCAGCACGTATCAGGTTCCCCTCCCACTTCGTGCTCGTAGACAACAGCGAATCCACCGCCCTTGCGTCCCGTCACATGGGGTTCGTGAAAATTTGGCGGCTCCGAACTGGAATAGGCAACATAACCCCAATACCAGTTATCACCTTCATTATAGGAAACCCTGTATTTGATGTCATAGCCGGTACACTCGTATGCCACGAGAATCCGATCTTGGAAAGCGCCCACGGATGTCACGTCACGCGCCCCGGTGTCGAGTACGATGTCTTCCCACGCATCAGTTGATCTCCGCGCTACATGAAGCTGATTGTCGGTAGCAACAAAGGAGACCCAAATACCCCACTCAGCATAGTCCTGATTCCAGCAGGCATCCAGCCCACGAGCTGCATTGCTGATTCCCGTTGCGATCTCGGCCCAAGCGTCACCTTGTGCCAAGGCCCAGTAGTAGATTAGTGAATTGTCCGCCAGAATAGCAAGGCAATAAACCCGGTTGTCAGACTGATCCGCGCTGCTGGTGACAGCTATGTCGGAGACATTTACGTCCTTGTCAAAGACTTGATACCAAAAATAAACTTCATCCGCAGCACCGTTGTTCGTGAAGAATCGCCTGCTACGCGCCTGGTCGGGAGTGTCACCATAAACATATATCACATAAAGATAGTCAGTGACGACCGCGGCATCAAGGTCGATCATGTCAAGACCACCCGACCAGGTAAAAGTCTCCTGCCAGGTCTGACCGCCATCGAAGGAGATATTCACCGCGAAGCGGGGATCATCGCCGGCGCGTCTTAGCACAGCAAACAGGTTGCCGGAAGCGTCGTGAAAATCCAAACATGGTTCCCAGACACTTGAACGAGCTCCTATTTGCACGTCTATGCCCCACTTGGGTCCGGAGGTCGCTACAGGTACCTTCCAGCTTATACCAACCGCTATACCGCGCACGCCCTGCGATTCTTCCAGACCACGCAAGAGGGCTACAGCCTGGTCAAACTCCCCGCTGTTCCACAATTGCTCTATTTCCTGAACCTGACTGAGCAAAGCCGTCTGAAGATCGCGTGGGACTTCAAGCTGAATCAGAGCGTTCTGCTTGTCGGAGATGCTAAGTTGATCCAATCCCTCCCAAATAGGCGTGTAAAAACCTGGACCTTGAGGGACTCGCTGCAAGAGTTCATCAGTCACAACATCCTCTGCCAGTCGTCCAGATGTGCGTTCGGCAATCAAAGGTTGATCACCATCTGGCAGTGCGTTGAGCAAGTTGATGCTTCGGGTCGTCTGTTGTGTCGCCGGTGTCTTCCCCTCTCCCCCAAGGTCATTCTGTTGGGCAATTGCAGCTCCCCCCAAAAGCAAAAGGACCAACGAAACAACACTGCATTTAACAAGACCTTTCATTTCAATCCTCCTTCCTCAACTCTGTGGTCAGCGTCAGGTCGACTTCTCAGAAGAACCTTAGCAGATCAGCCCGGCTCAGCAAGCATTCATATAGACTTGCCTCATCCTCAGCTCCGGCCCGGAGGTTCTCGCGCCCTGATAGCCATAGAAACTCCCCTTTTCACCTCTGACCTCCGGATTCAATCAACTCACGGTGAAAAGAGCCTATTTAAGCCTTAAAGACAGAATGAAGAAGCCAGAAGGCTTCTCCTCAGCCCTAGTCGTTTGGGGTGAAAGACGCTGTCTGCGTTTCTATCCGCTGAATCTCGAATCAATTGACCTTTATATTATGAATATACATCCTTTACCCATCTTTGTCAAGCATCGTCTTCTGATTTCGATCAACTACGAAACCATAGTCCAGACAAGGAAGAAAAGCCGAACCTCTGAGGAAGAGATTCGGCCGGGTATCTGACAACTGAATAGGTATAATCTCTAACAGCAGGGCGGCGGTCCACCCCTGAAGAGGTAGTTTAGGATGTGGACCGCGTCTCCGAGCTCAACCGTGTCATCACAATTAGCGTCGGCAGTCCACAGAGGAATAGGAGCAGGTCCGCCTCTGAACAGGTAGTTCAGCACGAGAATCGCGTCTGCCAGATCGACTATCTCATCTCCGCTTGTGTCACCGGGCAGCCGATCAAGCCGGTCGAAATAGGCATAAAGCGTACTACTTCCACTCATCCATATCGACCCGTAAGCGTGACAAGCAGGATCAAGCGGTGGAATCCATTCAACCGTCATAGGTAGACCATACAAGAGGTCGACCTCATTGAAGGCTTGGGGGACGGACCACAGGGCAGTGCCCGGACCAGTGCCGTAATCCCGATTCCTAAACCAGCACGTATCAGGCTCAGCTCCTGGCAAATGCTCGTAAACAACAGCGAAGCCGCCTCCTCTGCGTCCTGTTACATGAGGTTGCTGGAAAAGAGGCGGTTCGTCTGCGGATTGGGCAACCCAACCCCAGAACCACTCTTCGCCACCATCATATGAGACTTGGTATCTGATGTCATGGTCAGTATATTCGTACACGACCAGGATTCGATTTTCATAAGCAGCCACAGATGTCACATTGCTAGTGAGCCCAGTGACTTCCAGCGAAATGCTCTCCCAGCCCACCGCTGAATATCTCCGAGCAACGTGAACAGTATCCTGACTGTCGATGTAAGAGGCCCAAAGAAACCAATTCTCTGCCTGAAAGCATGCGTCCAGCCCGCAATATGCGTCGGTGACACCTGTTACCACCTCATACCAGGTCAGGCCGTCAAGTGAGTAACAGTAAACCAAGGTACCGTCCGCCAGAATAGCCAGATAGTAAATCTGCAGGGGCCACCCCGGCAGTGCGTCTTCGTCTGTAGTGAGTGCTACCTCCCTGATATTTATGTTTTTGTCAAAGACTACAACGTAGTAGTAAACATCATCGACAGCGCCATTACTGGCAAAGAATCTCCTGATGCGAGCCACATCATACGCGCCAAAAGCGTCGTAGGCCACATATGCCACATAAAGGAAGGTGTCCATAACTGCTGCACTTATATCGTCTATGCCGTCGCCAAGCCAAGCGTAAGTCTCCTGCCAGGTGGCGCCGCCATCAGTAGAGATATTTGTCGTCCACCAAGGATTCCCATTGCGCCTGAACACGACAAACAGGTTTCCGGTGCCGTCCTCAAAGTCCAGACTGGGGCTAGAAGCGAGGTCCCGGGTGCTCACTTGGACATCTGTGCCCCACTTAGGTCCGGAAGTCACTATGGGCACCTTCCAGCTAATGCCAACCGCTATACCAGGCGAGTCCTGTTCTTCCTCCAGATTACGTAGGCGGGCTATGGCCTGGTCAAACTCGCCAGTATTCCACAGCTCTTCGATCTCTCTCACCTGTCCAAGCAACGCCGGAGGTAGATCGTGCGAAACTTCGAGCTGGATAAGGGCGTTCTCCTTCTCTGCGAAGCTGAGTTCATCCAGCCTTTCCCAAACTGGGGTGTATACCACCGGACCTTCCGGGACTTGTTCTAAGAATTCATCACTCACACCACCTGTCGGCAGTTGCCCAGACTTGTGCTGGATGATCACCGGCTGATCACCGTCCGGCAGCGCTTGAATAACCGTGCGGCTCCGAGGCGCCTGTTGCGCCGCTGTCGGTCCCACCTCTCCTTCCGACAATTTCTGCTGGGCAATTGCAGTTCCACAGAAAAGAAGAACTAGTGCACCCAAGAAAACTGATAACAACCTCTGCATTTTGAACCTCCTTCAAGCCTACCGCGTTTATGGCTAACAAGCAATAGGCTGCCTCCTCGGTGAAGGCAACGCCACGTCGCCGGATTTCTATCACCAGC
>CAYFQZ010000420.1:0-4851 GCA_964345305.1 uncultured Ignavibacteria bacterium
CTGGAGCCGCAGGAGAAGTGGGAAGTGAGAATCCTCAACAGCTTCACCCCTCTCAAATAAGTCTCAAACCTAAGATGTAGCGTCCGAGCTTGTCTCGGACGAGGTGGGATCAGTTGCGACGCGACAAGCTTTCCTCATCCTCAGTCAGGAGCGCAGGGCACCTGACCCACCAGCTATCTCACAGCAGAGCTGTGACCCACCCGGCATCCCCGAGAGCGAGTACCCTTCCACTTGCTGGAGAAAAGCTTTTGATAACAACTTTCAGCTTTGGCATGTTCCCTTTTAAAAAGATACATGTGTCCGGGTTTTTCCAATGACATAATGAAGTCCGGCTTTATCCCCGGAGCTTTTTCGTAGGACTCAGTCGCCTGGTCTATCGAGCGGGGCACGGTGGAGGGACATTCCCTGCGGGCTGGTTATCGAAATAGTTGGAAAAATAAAAAGCTTAGAAATAAAGGACCTGGGTTTGGTTGCCGAACCAGCTAAGTAGGATAATCGTTCCGGGGTCCAAAAACGATGAAGAGAAGTGTTATACTCTCGTCGATTATCCATACAGCCGTCATCGCCGGTTTTTTGTTCTCCTCCCCGGCCACGCCGGTGCCGGAGGGTTATCCCACAATCTACCGAGTGGGTCTGGTGAGCCTCCCCGCTGGTGGAAGAGGAAAAGGAGCCGAAACAGAGGGTGCTGCCGAAGCCAAGGCGAGCATTTCCAGGCAGGAGGAGAAGGGGATCTCGGTAAAAGAGGTCCAAAAGACGAGTCGAAAGAGGGGGCGCCCACCAAACAGGCCTCCGTCACAAGCAACAAAAAAAGAAGGGAGGGTAACGCAAGGTGATAAGCTCGCCAGCCGGTACGGCCTGGGCGACGGAATCAGTGCTGCGACGGTGGATGGTGCCGGGTTCGGTTCCCCGTATTATCTCTCACTCGTGTTCGGGAAGATCAGGGATACGTGGGACAATCCGGTCCGGATTTCCGCCACCTTGAGGGTAACCATGTATTTCAAGATACTGAGAGACGGGCAGATCATGGACGCTCAGCTGGAGAAAACCTCCGGAATCGACTTGTTCGACCAATCTGCCATGAGGTCGATTATCTCCAGCGCCCCGTTTCCGCCTTTGCCTGCGGAGTATACGGGAGAATATCTGGGAATTCACTTGGAGTTTGAGTATGTCGAGTAAATGACAATTTGCAGGCAGATGTAATGTATACCATAAGAAGAGAGGAGGACACCGATCATGTCCAGCATACAGGTCTTCTCCAAAAGAACCAAGTTGGTAGCCAGTTCCCTCTTGCTTCTTGTGTTTTCTGCTGTATTGTCGACGCAATGTGGCGTCGTTTTGGCCCAGACCAAGGTCAAAGCCAAAACTGTCAAGGGGGGAACACAAAACGCCGAGCCTATAAAGATCGCGATAATTGACTTCGCACCGAAGGGCTCACGTTATGCCGAACGAGTAACCCAGGTAATCAAAGATGATCTGACCTACTCCTTGCATTTCAATATTGCCGAGATCAACTCCTCGGTGCTGGCAACCCTGGGGAATGATCTCCGCAACATGAGCGGCTGGAAGCAGTTAGGGGTGCAATATGTTCTGGAAGGATCAGCTCAGACAGCCGGCAAAAACCTAAGAGCTGAAATCAGGCTGGCAGACGTTTCGGGGAGGAGCGAGATTAAAACTTCCAAATGGGAAATGGAAGCGGAGGCCTACCGGACTCTGGCTCACGCCATATCCGATGAGGTCGTATTGACCGCCACCGGCCAAAAGGGAATATTCTCAACCAAGATTGCCTATGTCAGATGGGAGCCGCCAGACAAGGAGATCTACGTCTGTGACTATGACGGTCACAATCCCCGCCCGATAACACAAGACCGCTCCATAAACGTCTGCCCTGCTTGGTCGCCTGACGGCAGCAAATTGGTCTATACCTCCTACAAGAACCGCAACCCTGATTTGTGGATAAGCGACGTTTCTACTGGTGAGAGCAAAGTGTTTTCCTCGTATAAGGGGCTTAACTCTAACGCTGCCTGGTCGCCGGATGAAAAGTACGTAGTTGCTACCTTGAGCAAAGACGGAAACTCCGAGATTTATCTGCTCACGCCGAAAGGGAAAATCGTTCGGCGATTGACTAATACGCGCGCCATCGACTGCTCACCCACCTGGTCACCTGACGGAAAGCAGATCGTTTTCGCCTCGGATAGACGCGGCGTCCCTCAGCTCTACGTGATGGATAACGAGGGGAACAACTTAAAAAGGCTCACCTATACCGGCAAGATAAGCGACTCTCCCTGTTGGTCGCCGCAAGGAGACAAAATCGCTTTCGCTTTCAGGCAAAGTAGGAAGTTCGACATATGTACAATTGACGGGAAGGGCGAAAACCTGACTCAGCTCACCCATAAGGGCTCCAATGAGAACCCCGACTGGTCGCCGGACGGTAAGCACATAGTATTTGCCTCCAATCGCACCGGCAAGTACGAGCTCTACACCATGCACTGGGACGGTAGCGGTGAGAGGAAAATTACCACAGGAGACGCCATCAGCTACGGTCCCAGCTGGTCACCCAGCATTGGCTTACCAGGAAGCGACAAATACCGGCTGGAAGTCGGGTATGTCTCCGCATCCAAGGGTATCCGGGGCGATGCGAACGCAGATGGTAGAGTCGACGTGGGCGACGCCATTCACCTCCTGAATTACCTGTTCAAGGGCGGCCCTGACCCCAGTTCCGGGTATGCCGCAGACACGACCTCTGACGGGTTGGTGGACCTGGGCGACGTGGTTCACCTGCTCAATTACCTCTTCAAGGGAGGGTCAGCAGCAGCGCGTTGACATGAGGGGGCCAAGAATAGGCAAACGGCGCAAGATGGCATCCGGGTCTAGGTTGTGGGTCAGGAGCCCAGACGGGCCTGAATGGGCGCAGGGCTCCTGACCTATATGCTGTGTCAGGTCACACCCGCGAAAAGCGGGCAAGACCTGACAGAACAGGAGATCTACATGCTCACTGCCGGACTTACTGGACATGCTGGACTTGCTGGACTTTGTTTTTCGTTTTTTTCACGCGCTGAACATGCATTTTGGGGGAGAAGGTTGTCATCCCAGAGGATGGCGTAGGCTCCGGATCGGGTTCTGGCCTTTGTAAATCCTATGGAGGAGAGGAGCCGACCAATGCGGTGATAAGTGAGGCGGCTTTGTTTGGATCTGCCTTGGTTGAAAGTGTCGGTGATGATTTTGACCGGAAGGATGCCGTTTCTTACCTGTTGTTTAAGGCCTATGATAGTGTTGGTGATTTGAGCTTCCAGGTTGATTCTTTTTGGATGTAGTCTTTCCAGTTCGTCTCTTCTTATAGATTCTATTAACTCCCAAAATATCTTTTCGGCTTCAGGGGCTTTACCCAGCCCCTGTTTAAGCTGGATGGCTTTTAGGGCATCCCGGATTCTCGGCTTGTAGGATTTGTCTTCTAATGTCTTAATGCCCCTCTCGATCAATATATCCAGAAGCTTGGAGTATTTGGTGTCTCTTGTCTGGCAGTCGGCATGAAGGAGATGGTTCATATGATTCTTCTTCTCCCATAAAAGGGCCATGCATGGAAAAGACATTCGTGGCCCCAATAAAAGGCGGGGCTATCGTTTTCAGGATTGAAGTTGTGGTGAATTTGCTACTATGCTGAGAGAGACTGCTGGCTAGGTATGAGAATCCGATTTTGTGTTGGTGGCAGGTGGGGAGGGCAGTAGACGCGCCAACTAGTTCTGGTTAGGATATACCCGGTCTGGCAAGCAGACCGGGCCACCCGCCACCCGCCCTGGAATCACCGAGTAAAACGCGGCCATGTAAGGGCTTTTGCGCTTCAGGGAAGGCGAAGTCTGCAGTTTCGTCGAATCTACGGCTTGCTGCGCCAAGAGAAAGTTGAAAGACGGATCTCGTGGCTGGCTCAGGAGCGTGCGGTTGGAGAGATTATCAGCAACGCTGCTTGTGGATGCGCTGGCGTTGCCAGACAACAGACACGTCAGAAGTGCAGCTAACAGAATCGACGTTCCGGCAATCTTCACCAGCGACTGTCCTTGCATCACCATAATCCCACGCGAGCTACAGAGAGAAATGCCACGCGAAGGTGAGTCTGAACTGACGCGGCTCTCTCTTGAAATCATACTGGGTCCCTTCGGTCTCCTTGATGTATCTGTTCCGCCGCACCACCGCTATGGGACTCCCCACCATGTCGTAAACCCAGCTCCCAGCAAACAAAGCCAGTCCTATGTATCCCATCGCGTCTGTGTCATTCTGATGAGATGATCCCTGGAATGCTGACAGAGACCCGAAATAGAGAAGGAGCACCCCCGCAGCTTCCAGCCCCAATAGCGCAGAGCCAGTTCCTTCCTTCCCCGCGTAAAAGTGTCCGGACCCGTGTACCAAAACGCCAGGAATCACCGAGTAAAAGGCGGCCATGTAAGGGCTTTTGCGCTTCAACGAAGGGGAAATCTGTAGTCTCGTTGAATCCTGCGTTTGCTGGGCAAACAAAAGGCTGAAACGCTGATGTCGTGGCTGGCTCAGGAGGATGCGGTTGGGGAGATTATCAGGAACACGTCTTGCCGAGGCGTTGGCGTTGCCAGACAAGAGATACATCAGAAGTGCACTTAACAGAATCAACCTTCCGGCGATGCTCATCAGCATGTGTTCCCCTTGACCGTTCTGGACACCGAACATGAAAAGTTGAAAGTGCTTCGTACTCAGAACCGCCATACGAGCGCCAATCTCAAGTCTCCGTCCTTCGTCTGAAATTTCAATTGGCCTTGTTTGCTTTCGAGGAGCTCTCTGTTCTGTTTCTGGACAACCAGCGGACTCCTCACCACATCGTAGACCCAGGAG
>CAYFQZ010000421.1:0-3697 GCA_964345305.1 uncultured Ignavibacteria bacterium
AATAGGCCGTCAAATAATCCGTTAATCCCGCACATCCGTGTTCTTACCCCCACCTGAGCTCCGACCGCCCCAACCTGCCATTCTTCATCAAAGAGATCGAGCAGACGCTCCTGGCAACAGCAGTTCCAAAGAGGTGCTGGTAGCCCGCACAGCCGAGAGAGCTATGAGGAGCTACTGTATCCTGAAAATTTGTTTCCGCTTTGAGCATAAACCGGCAGTGGTGTGGTCTTGAACATTCGTTAGTCATCCCATACCACATAGCGGGTAGATGTCACTGTGCCATCTGAGTGGATTACGAATCTCGGCTTGCTCCCTCTAGATGATTGAGACTTTCTCAATGCTCTCTTTGCCTTCTTCTTGGAGGCTTTTCGCGCCGCTCTCAGAGCATTCCAACGCGGTGCAATTCGTGCTGCAACCTTAGCAGGGTCCAAAATGCGATCATCCTCTATCATTTCCTCGACAGCCTGAGCAATCAGCTTAAAAGGAGGCGATGAACTCGATGCTTTCTGAACTTCTGCAATGAATTGCCGTGCAGCTTCCGATGACGTGCCAAGGAGGTTGGCAACTCTGAGAACATGTGTGTTCTTTTCAACGGAACTCTTCACCTCCACGCTGCTAGGAGTCATTCCAGATGAGTGTGCTGAGGCAATGCCGTTCTCACCTCCGTTTTCGCTGTCCGACGGGGGAGTATCAGGTGGGGAGGTCCCTTCCACCACAGCCACTTCCTCCTCCGTCAACCTATACAACCGGTACACGATCAGGTCAATCAATCGGTCGGTGGCGGCGAGGCGGGCCAGCCGGCCCGAGTGACCTGGAACTTTGTCCAATAAATGTCATTTTGCACGTCGGACAGCTTGTTGCCATGTCGCTTACTCGCGTTTCAGATACTCGGTCGGCACATCGGCCAGGAACCGTGAAGGCTGCCCGCGGGAGCACGTCAGATAAAGGAGGTCGCGCGCCCGAGTCATTGCTACGTATAGCAGTCGTCGCTCTCGCGCCATGTAGTCAGCCAGCTCTTCACCTTTCAGCGTCCAATCGTCTCTGGGTACAAACTGCCCATCGGTTACACAGACCACAAAAACGACTTTGAACTCCAAGCCTTTTGCACTATGGAAGGTCGTGTGCTTGGCACCCGAACCAAAGTATGTTGCTGCATCACGTTGGATTTCCACCAACTCCACTTGCTTTGAGAGATACTGATGAATAAGGTCTTGGTAAGGAGTGCGCCAGCGGTACAGCAGGGCGAAATCTCGATCTTTGTAGCCCTTTTCTGCTTTCAGTTCCGCTATCTTGTTGCGGACCCATTTCAATTCCTGTTCAGGGTTCCTGGCGCGGTGTAGAAGTGGTACCTCGCCTTGACGTACGGAGAACTCAGGCTCAAACACTTCGCTCTCCTGGTCATCCATGTCATCAAAAAGTTGACCTTGCATCATCGCGTGAGCCGCACGCAGGATTTCCTGGGTATTGCGATAGTTCTTGCGTAGCAGGGTGCTCCGTCCAGTAATGTCGATGCCCAAACGACCGAGAGTGTAGCCGCCAGGGTAGATCCGTTGTAGGCCGTCCCCTACCAGGAAAAGATCATTGGTGCCTGAAGGGATAATACCCCGGATCAGACGCATCACGGCCTCTGTCAGATCTTGGATCTCATCTACAATGGCTGCCATGTATTGATCAGGCACCCGGCCCGCTTCCACCAGCCGCAAGGCTTCGACGATGAAGTCATCAAAGTCCCATAAGCCACGTGCTTGCAGAGACTTCTGGTAAGCCTCATAAACGGCGTAGACTGACCGCCGTTCTGACTCTCGCAACGGAGTACCACGCCCGCTCCGATCTAGCGCTAGGTATTCCTCAAGGCTTGAGATGACGCGTCCTTTGATTGCATACTTGACCTCATCAGCAAAGAAGGAGCGTGGCCGGGACCAAATCTGGAGTTTCGGATAACGTGGTTCACACTGGGCAATGGCCTGATCCAGAGCTTCTTTGTAGACCTGGCCAGTGTCATCCACATTTGGTCGCTTGCCGTGCCTTCTCAAGAGGCGATAACACCACTGATGGACAGTAACGCACTCCACAGCCTGGAGTTCAGGCCCGTACTCCCCAGTCAAATGTTCCAAGAGGTGAGAGACTACATTTGGCAGCCGGCTCCCATAGGTGAGGAACAGAACTTTGCGTTTCCGTCTCAAGGCCTCTTGGGCCAGACGCCGTGCTCGGTGAATGGCAACGACTGTTTTGCCCGAACCGGCCACGCCTTTGACCCGCGCCGGACCGTTGTATGTTCGGGTGACCAACTGGCGCTGGTGAGGTGCCAGGAAGAGCATCCACTCCTCCATATTACCAGCCAGAGCGTGCTTGAACTCCTTGCTATCCAAGAAGCGGTATAACTCATCGCCGCCCTGGTGGCGCTCCAGACTCCGTCGCAGTTGGCTGTCAGGTACAACAGGCCGTTCCACAATGTCCCAGGCAAGTCCCAGCAATTTGTCAAAGACTTCCTCTGGCAACAAACCCTCTATCATCTCCAACTGGTTCACGTCATCCAGAGCCCGGATGCGGGGCAGTACATCGGCCGGCACCCCCATGTCTGACAGTTCCTGGTCACGATAGCCAACAAAGAGCGTCCCAACTCTTGGCTTCCCTCTTTGGAGCCATTCAAAGAGACCTTCCCTATGCTCTGGAGGTCTGGCACCCACCTCCAGAATGTCGGCCACCTTGACAATGCCATCCTCCAAGGTGAATGCCTTGCGCTCGGCGCGTCGGTACGCCTCGTCGTGTTTATCCACAAGGCACAAGACAACATCGTTGGGCTTGATGTGCTTCCAAATGATGCGGTAGGACTTGTCTACTTGACAGGAGTGCACACCTTTTTCTGCGCGCTGCACTTTTTCCGGATGTAATGACTTTGACCAGGGGTTTTCTATCATAAGTCCAGCAGCACGAACAGCACGTGGGTAGACCGCCGGGGGTAGACTGGCTAGATCCTCCCAAAACTCACGGCTCATCGTGATGTTGTATTGGCTCATCATTGTACTCCCTCTGTTTCGCGGGTCGCTCATGTATTGAAGAAGGACTCCAGACTATGGACAGGTCCAGATTTGCCCTTTTCAAGAAGGCAGCGGATACACACATCTGTTGATGATCTCCTTCGTGATCGCCGCCTCTCGAGCGTCCAAGAACGCTGGATAGTCGTCGTCTTTCATCGCCTGGTATGCGTCTTCATCAATGAAGTGTGTCTGGAGAATCTGTCTGGTGCCCCCTATACTAGGTCGCGCTTCCATTTCCGCGATGTATTCAGATGGACACTTGTCTCGAATGAAATTCCGGTTCGTATCGCTGGAAATAAGGGTTCGGTTTAGAATCGTGTTACGTTCGTCGGATTGGTAGCCCTGGGCTTTGAGGAAACTCTTGGGAAAGATGTGGTGATCGTCCAGTTCATGAAGTTCAATCGTGTCGCCAGTGTAGAAGTCTCGGGCACCCTTTAAGGCGACCAAGCAGAGTATGCCTTTGTACACGGCACCTACGCGGACAACCTCGTGCAAATCCCGTTGAAGTTGTGTAGAATCTGTGAACACAGCCTCCGGAATAGCCTCATCGTCCTCGATCCACCTGCGAACCCCCAGGTAGTCACGCTGCGTCAGCGTATCGGTCGAGCCACCATAGCGCTCGCTGAACACCGAACTCCAATACCAGCGATGTGCCTTTG